>JBFZEO010000350.1:0-3121 GCA_041306845.1 Spirochaetota bacterium | reverse complement strand
TGGTGGGTGTAAAAAGACCTATGCTGATTGATCTGGTTTTTGCAGATTACGAAGATGTAAGGAAAATCTATCTCTCGATCAGTAAGTCCGGAGATGCTCTGATCGGTGAGGGGTGGGTCACATTCCTTGATGGAAGCAAAAGGTATGTCTGGGGTAAGGCGAGTCCCCTTTATGATGAGAATGGGGAGGTTTTTGGGGCAATAGAAATTTTGCGTGATGTAACAGATAGTGTACATACCAGAGAGGCGCTTATTCAGACAGAGAAAATGATAACAGTGGGTGGTCTGGCAGCCGGTGTTGCTCATGAGATAAATAATCCCTTAGGGATAATTCTTCAAACAAATGAAAATATAAGAAGGCGATTGTTTGATGATATCTCTGCAAATCTTGATGCAGCACAGCAGTTTTCCATTAATCTTGACGCTGTGAGGGAGTATCTCAGGAGCAGATCAATAAATAATTATATTGCCGATATAAAGATAGCCGGAGAACGAGCTTCGAGGATAGTGAAGAGTATGCTTCAATTTTCCCGAAAGAGCGAGCTGAAATTTGAAGATAACAAGATTATCCAGATAATTGAGAATTCTATTGAGTTTGCTTCCAGTGATTATGATTTGAAAAAAGATTATGATTTTAGGAAAATAAAAATAATAAAAGAATACTTTTGTGATTCTGTATTGTACTGCTCTGTTATTGAACTTGAGCAGGTTTTCTTAAACATTCTCAAAAACTCTGCACAAGCGATGATGTTGAGTGCAACAGAGAATCCGTGCATCATAATCAAAGTGTTTGAACGGGATAAATTTGTTGTTATAGAATTTATTGATAATGGACCGGGAATGGATAAGGAGACCAGTAAGCGAATTTTTGAACCTTTTTTTACAACTAAAGAGGTTGGAACGGGTACCGGGCTGGGACTCGCTGTAAGTTATTTTATAATAGTGAATAATCATAAAGGGAGTATAGAGATCGATTCTGAGAAGGGGAAAGGTACCAGGTTTATAATCAGCATTCCATTCCAAACAAATAGATAGGAGGTTCTTCTAAAATCCTGATTTTTACAAAATGTAAATTTTGACCATAGGGAAAAGAATTACAAATAGAAGGACGGATGAGGATTTTGGATGTACCGTAAATATAAAAACACTTGTCAAAGCCGTTTATTTAGGATATGACTCATTTAGTTTCTATAAGGATCATCTATGGATAAATATGAATTTACATTTGCAAGAATTATATCGGATAAGGCTAAGGATATACTAAAATCCGAATCCAAATATGTTGAACCGCTTGTTTCATTGGAGTATTTAAAAGAACTTGAGTTGAAACAGGAGGCACTTTCTCAGCTGCTGACTACTGCCGGGATAAATCATGTTCCCGAGAAGATAATCCAGTCGCCTAAACCGAGATATTATAGAACGACTACAAAAAGGAAAGTTGTCCCATTTAGAAGTGCTTTTTATCTTGGATTCCAGAAAGATTATGACGATAAACTTGCGGCTGATTATTATTCTAAGATTGAACCTCGTGAACATGGAGATATTTACAAATTTCTTTTACAGAAACTCAGTAAATCGGATTTTAAGATTCTTGGTAAAAATATCAATTATTTGATTATCAGGGGGAGTTATACTGAGTTTGCCTTAATCTTAAATGTTAAGGAGCTGAATGCTGAAATTGTCCGTAAAATCAAATATATAGTTGATGACATAAAAAAAACAGATTTAAAAGTTACTTCTATATACACATTGCTTGATGAAGATTCCTCTGATTATTATATAGATTCCTCAATTGCTGAGAAGCCGGGAATGTTCAAGCGGTATATCGGATATGAAAATCTTCTTTTACGTGTTGACGACGAGAACAAGTATCTTTACCATCCGTTATCATTCACACAGGTAAACGAGTCTATGATAAAGACTTTTCTTGATGCCATAAAAAGTGAGATTACCGGCGGTGAGAATGGGGGCGGTAGGCTTCTTGATCTTTACTGCGGTTACGGACTTTTTACTTACTATCTTGCACCGCTTTTTAAAGAGGTGGTTAGCGTTGATATAGACGGTAACTCAATCAGAGCCGCCATGTTAAATAAGAAATTTTATAACTTTGATACGAAAATAAAATTCATATCTGAAAACATAACCGCAAATTCTCTCGAGAGAGTCTTTAGAACTATAGACAAACTTGAGAAATTACCGGAAACAATACTGCTCGACCCGCCGCGCTCCGGAACGAGCTATGGTGTGATCGATATGCTTGCTACCAGAGGAGCGAAACGAGTCGTACAGATATTCTGTTCAGCCGACGAGATTGCCAGGTCGGTTAGAGAGTGGCAGAACAACAAATACACCATAGAGAAGATAATCCCGTTTGATATGTTCTCCGGTACTCCTGCCCTCGAAACGGCTGTTGTTTTTAAACGGTAACATCACATTCAGACTCGTCAGCCGGCAGAGGAATTAATTGCCGATGATATCTTACGGATATTTTCCTCTTCTGTCATAGAGAAGTCTTTTGATTTTCCTATCAGTTTCATTAGTATCTTATGTCCGAATTTCATTCTACTTACAACCAGCTCGCCGCCTGCGTGTATTTTGACCTTGGCAGCGTCCGTTATTTCATGGGGAAATACTTTACTGCAGTAGTCTGTTTCGGATTCTGCAGATGAGATGAAAAGATACAGGTTTTTAGATAGGAGAGTATTTTTATATGTGTTGATATATGCCAGGAGTTTCTTTTGAATGGAACCGGCGTATATGGAACCGCCGAGAACTACATTCTCATAACCGGAAGGATCGATCGGGCTGTCAGTCATAATGTTTACGATATCTGCCTGATGGTTAAGCTGCGACTTGATAGTTTGGGCGCACTTACCGGCAAATCCGTAAATCGTTGAGTACACAATCAAAGTTTTCATAATAAGCTCCTGTTTATATAGTGAAGACGGGGCAATTATATCATAATAATCTTAATATTATATTAAAATTGTATCCATTTGTTTATTTGATTGAGCTTTCCTTAAAAATAACATATACATAGGCGTGTAAAAAAGGGAGTTATGATGTTTGATGCGGTGATTATAGGCGGTGGTCTCAGCGGTTTGACAGCCGGAGCAAAGCTC
>JBFZEO010000349.1:0-4566 GCA_041306845.1 Spirochaetota bacterium | reverse complement strand
AAGGAAACCAACGATATCATAAGAAATATTTTTGATGACTATGTTACCATAAGAAGATATCTCATCGATTTTAAATTCTTAGACCGTAAAAAAGATTGTTCCGAGTACTGGACTGCAAAATAAAAAAGAGCTAAGATACCTGTTTGGGGCACCTCTAATAACCTGCTTTGCATTTCAAACAAAGTAGTTTTTCTCATAGACGAGAAGCTGAAGCCACGGCATAATCTGTTTATGTTGGGATTTCAGCGACGAAGTATATGAGAAAAAGAACGAGTATGAAACCAAGTGAGGTTATTAGAGATGCCCGTTTAAACAATCTACAAAACGATCCGGACATTTTACGGATCAGCAAGGAGCATCTCTTGACCACAAACAATCCGTCCGGCAGAAAACGGCTGCTTATAATCCTAATTCTCGGAGCGATAACGGCTATCGGGCCGCTGTCTATCGACATGTATCTTCCCGGATTTTCATCGATAGCAAAAGATTTCAAAATCAGCATCTCGCTCGTCGGATTGTCGCTGACAAGCTACTTTATCGGCATATCGCTCGGTCAACTCATATACGGACCGGTAACAGACAGGTTCGGCAGAAAAAAACCGCTCATCTTCGGGCTTTTTGTTTACCTTGTTTCCGCTGTCGGGTGCGCGCTCTCATTCAACATCGAGTCGCTTGTTGTGTTCCGGTTTTTCCTTGCGGCAGGCGGCTGCGCCGGAATGGTAGTAAGTCGTGCGGCAGTAAGAGATTTCTTCGGCAAACACGAGTCTGCCGGGGTTTTCTCGTCACTCATGCTGGTTATGGGGATAGCACCGATAATCGCACCGACTATAGGCGGATTTATATCTGCAAATTTAGGCTGGCGATTTATATTTGTCTTACTCATTTTATTCGTTGCAATCCTCATCTCCGTTGTTTTATTCTGGCTGCCGGAAAGTAAACCCCACGATAAATCGGTCTCTTTAAAAATTCATCATATACTAAAAGAATATATTGTCGTTTTGAAAAACAGAACGTTTATCATCTACACATTATCCGGCGGGACTTCATTCGCAGCGATGTTTGTCTACATAGCAGCAGCTCCATTTGTTTTTATTGAACACTACGGGCTTTCTCAGACAGAGTTCGGCATACTCTTCGGAACCAACGCGCTCTCACTCATAGCCGGCAGTCAGGTGAACAGAATTGCGTTAAAGAGATACAGCGCCGAAAAAATAATTTTCATCACCGCTATAATTCAATCCATGATTGTTACTGCCGCCGTACTTTTAACCATAACCGGACTTATGAACATGATACTGCTTATTGTTATGATAGTTTCCTACATGTTTATGCAGGGATTTATAAACCCGAACACATCCGCGGCAGCTCTTAAACCATTCGAAAGAACAGCCGGATTTGCCTCTGCCCTCATGGGTGCGATCCAGATGGTGATTTTTTCCGGAGTTACGGCACTTGTTACCGTCTCATTCAACGGAACAATCTTCCCTATGGTTATGATTATGAGTACCTGTGTCATTATCGGATTTTGCATTATTGTGTTGAATGGGGGGATAAGACATAAAACAGAGAATTCTCATTCCTCATAAAAAAAGATTGGAGCCGCTTTAATACGGCTCCATCTCCCCTATAGCATATTAACCGAGAAGTTTCATTACTGATTGAGACTTCTGATTTGCCTGAGCAAGCATTGACATAGAAGACTGTACGAGGATCTGATTTTTGGTATAATCTACCATCTCGTTTGCCATGTCGGTATCTCTTATTACAGATTCGGCATGCTGCAAGTTTTCAGCTCCAACTAAAAGTCCCTTTGTCGCATGTTCAAGTCTGTTCTGATATGCTCCAAGGTCGGCACGTTGTTTGTTAATGATTTTCAACGCCTGATCGAGTGTCCCGATCGCTGCATTGGCTCCATCCGGTGTAGACAGAGAAATGAATGTTGCAGTATGAGGAAGTCCGCTCGGGTTCTTAATTCTAAGACCCTGTGAACTCATCGTACCGATATAAACTCTCTCTCTCTGATCCATATTGGCTCCGATGTGGAACCACATACTTCCAGTTACACTGTTAAGAGCACCTTCCTGAGCAAATCTACCCGTTAAAATGTTCATTCCGTTAAACTGAGCATGTGAAGCGATTCTATCAACCTCATCAACTAACTGACTAACTTCAACCTGTATGTACATTCTGTCTTCAGAAGAATACACACCGTTAGATGCCTGAACAGCAAGTTCTCTTAATCTCTGGACGATGTCCTGTGACTCCTGAAGGTAACCTTCCGCAGTCTGGATTAAAGAGATACCATCTTCGGCATTCTTTTCAGCTCTGATAAGACCTCTGATCTGGCTTCTCATTTTTTCAGATACAGCCAAACCTGAAGCGTCATCACCCGCTCTGTTGATTTTCATTCCGGAACTAACCTTTTCAAGGTTTTTTGTCACAGAAAGATCATTAAATTTTTCCTGTCTTTGTGCAAATATTGCACTCAAATTGTGATTAATTACCATTGCGAATCCTCCTTGATTCTTAACTACAGAAGCATCCTTGCCTCTGTGTGCCTTATTTTGTGTATCGGGAAATAAAAAAAAACCTTTATAGTCTCTTAATACAAAAATAATTATTTTTTAGTTATCACTTAAAGAATATTATATTATAATGATTTAAAATGCATTTCGGACATTTCAGGAGCAGTTATGACGAAACAAGAAAAAATATCCATTCTAAAAAAAATTGTAATATTTGAATCTCTATCGGAATCCGATTTTGATAAAGTAGCCGACAAAGTTGATTATATAACGGTTGAACCAGACTCGATGATAATACGGGAGAATATGCATGCCGACGCATTCTATATAATCATAGAAGGTGAGGTCGAAATTCTCAAAGAAGGTGAGGTTGGGCAACTTGAACGTCTTGCTCTAAAACGCCCTTATGATGTTTTTGGAGAGATGTCAATCATAGATGAGCTGCCGAGAAGTGCTTCTATAAAATCTAAAACCGCCGTAAAACTTTTCAGGATTGCAAGAGCCGATTTTATCGGTATCCTCAAGGAGTATTCTCAGGTTTCTTTTGAAGTTGCAAGAACTGTCTGCAACACTGTACGGAACACCAACGACACTTACATTATCAACCTCGAGCAGCGGAATAGAGCTCTTGAGGCGGCATATTCCAAACTCCAGCAGACTCAGAACGAACTCATAAGATCGGAAAAGCTGTCTGTTATAGGCAAATTCGCCTCACTGATAATCCACGACATCAAGAATCCATTAACAAACATCAGAGCCTACTCTGAACTTATCGGACTAACCATTCCCGACAACCAGAAAATAGCAAAATGCACCGGCATCATAATCAAAGAGGTTGACCGACTGACAAATATGACCTCTGAACTCCTTGAATTTGCGCGCGGAGAGATGAAACTCAATAAAACACCAGTAAATTTCTACTCGTACATAGCCATCCTCGTTGACACGATCAAAGCCGATCTTGCCAACAGAAATATTGAGATTATCATCAACAACACCTCTGAAGATCTCATAGTAAACATCGATTCCGAAAAAATGAAACGGGTATTTTTTAACCTTATAGGTAACGCCTGCGACGCTATAGAATCTAACGGAACAATAACCATAGATATTTCCAATGATGAAAAGGACGCATTATGGGTTATCAAAGATACCGGATGCGGCATGAGCGAAGAGACTGTTTCAAGGATCTTTGAACCATTCTACACAAAGAAACAGAAAGGCACAGGACTCGGCATGGCGATAGTCAAAGGGATAATCGACAATCATGCCGGTAAGATAAAGATCGACAGTAAACTCGGAGTCGGTACCAAATTTACCATATCACTGCCCAAAGCACTTTAAGCCGACTAACCTCCGATATAAAAAACACTTCAGGAAACCTATGATTTTTTACCCTTGACAATTGTAAAGCATAGGTTTAACATCTTTAAAAAATTCAATTCTCACAAGAGGCTCATCATGTTTTTTAAACCTGCTCTTTTTAGTTCACTGCGTACATATAACAAAGATAAATTTATATCAGATGCTATATCGGGTATCATAGTCGGAATAGTTGCCATTCCGCTGGCGATCGCCTTTGCAATTGCCTCCGGTGTCAGCCCGGAAAAAGGACTCTACACAGCAATCATCGCCGGCTTTGTCATAGCCGTGATGGGCGGCTCAAACGTCCAGGTTTCGGGACCAACCGGAGCGTTCATTGTAATTGTTTCCGGAGTAGTCGACAAGTTCGGCATCGAGGGATTGGTAATTTCGACACTTTTAGCCGGGATCATGCTGATAATCATGGGCTCCATCCGGCTCGGATCTGTGATCCAGTTCATCCCTTATCCGGTCATAGTAGGATTTACCAGCGGGATAGCGGTTATCATATTCTCATCGCAGGTTAACGACATCGCCGGACTCGGTCTTACAAAGATACCGGCTAATTTCCTAGGTAAATGGGGCACATACATAACCGGATTTGCCGGTATCCGCAACTTCTGGCCGCTCTTCATCTCACTCGGCAGCGTCGGCTTGATCCTCTTGTGGAATAGATTTT
>JBFZEO010000347.1:0-2767 GCA_041306845.1 Spirochaetota bacterium | reverse complement strand
TAAAAAATCCCCTTTTATAAAATTAAGTTTGAAATCGAGTATAACACACTTGACGCTGTGATGTTGAGAAAAAGATTTTCATTCTCAAAAAAATGCCGGACTAATCACACACTCCTATGAGTACGAGCCTCGCCGGATTATACCTTACAAGTTCCATTTTATCTTTAAAACACGAGTCTTTTATCGCAGCAGTGAGTTCATTCTCACGAAACCCTTTGAGAATGGAGAGCCGTCCGTCGTAAAAAGCAAAACTCCGATGCAGAAATATCCCGGTAAAAAGCGTGTAGCCGATATATGCCGGGATTGACCGTCTGATATCGCTTAAGACAACTCTTTTTGATGTAACACGCATCGTCAGGTTGAGCAGTTTGGTAACATCTTCGGTTGTGAAGTGGTGCATGAAGTTGCTGGTGAATGTGTAGTCCCATCTCTTATCGGCATCAATCTCGAATATATCTGAGTTGACTATCTCGATCTCGGGGTAATCTGAGCAGACCGACTTTGCATAATCGGTTATAGTTTTGTCGTAATCGACACATGTCACCGATATCCGGATGCCGAGTTTCCTGCATCTTTGTACAACCCATATGGGTATGTCGCATCCGCCGGCGCCGATGTCGAGGAGAGCTGCCTCTTTTTTACCGCTTGATACTATGTCATTTATTATGTGATCGGTTATTATTCTGCGTGAAGCCGAGAAGAGTTTGTTGATGATAGTAAACTGTTTTATCGTATTTATCAGTCTGATTTTGTCGCATTGAGGATTATCCATCAGCTCTGGTTCGTTTGATCGGAAGCGGACATCAGGAATGAAAAACTTTATCATTCAACCTCCAAGACTGCGCTCTCGATAGTGAGTCCCGGTCCGAAACCGGCGGCGAATATTTTACCTTTCCCGGTATCGTTCATCATAGCGTTCAGAACGAACATGATGGTACTCGAGCTCATGTTGCCGTAGTCGCGGAGTACATCGTAGGAGTGTTTGAGGTTCTCCTTTGTAAGTCCGAGAGAATCCGCTGTTTTTTCGAGGATTGCCTTGCCGCCGGGGTGGATTGCCCAGAGTCTGATCTCGCCGGGGTTAGTTCCCGATTTCTTGAGTGTATTGTCAAAAACCTCTTTGATATTTGCGTTGATTATCTTTGGAACGTATGCGGAGGGCTTCATATTGAATCCGTTCTGCCCGATTTTCCACGCCATGTCGTTCTCGCTCCCCTCGGCATAAGTTGACGAGAAGGTTCCCATCGTGATCTTTGAGCCGTCTGAGTCAGCCGGATCAGAGGATATGAGATATGCTGCTGCTCCGTCAGCGAATATTGCATTGGCGATTATAGTGTCTATGTCAAACTTTTTCTGGTAGTGAATGGAGCAGAGTTCGAGATTGACAACGAGGACTTTAGCATTCTCATCGGAGCGGCAGAAACTAAACGCTGTTCTCATGGCAGGGAATGCTCCGTAGCACCCCATGAATCCGATGTGGAGTTTGTCAACAGACTTGTCTAATCCAAAATGTTTCATGATGGTAAAATCAAAGCCGGGTGCGGAAAATCCGGTACAGCTCACCGTTATGATGTGGGTGATTTTATCTTTAACGCCGGGTGCGAGTTTCTTGAGGAGTCCGTCCACAGCTTCGATAACGAGTTTGTCCGCCTCTTTTATGTAGACGTCGTTGCGTTCTGCCGTTGTCGGTTCCGGTTCGAGTTTGGCGTTTTTAGGGTAGAATGTGTGTTCTTGCGGATCTTTGCCGTAGTCTTCGATAACGGTGTGCCGCTTTGCGATGCCGGTGTCCCTGTATATTTTCTGAAGGAGCATCTTTTTCTTGGGTGTGTCACAGATTAAATCGAGCTGATAGTTCAGGGCGAACTCCTGAGTGTAGGATTGATCCGGTACCGCCTGATTTATCTTGTGAATGTAGACTTTACTTTTGTTCATTGATGCTCCCTTTTTTGTAAATCCAAGTTATTTCATGGATTCAAGTAGTTTTAAAATTTTTGCGTACTGTTTATTGTCCCTGTCAGACGGATTTTTTATCGATTTGTAAACAGGGATTCCGCGCTGCAGAATCTGCTTTGCGTAGACTCTGTCGTCGATGTTTAGCGGCGACGGATCTTTCAGCGTGTTTTTATCGTTAGTTTTTATTTTCTTATCAACACCCCAATTCCTTTCATGAAAAGCCTTGCCTGCGTCAAATATAACTGTGAGATTATTTGTCTCATATTTCAAAGCGAGTGTATAAAAGACTCCCATTTTATATTTATCGCCGCCGAGGATAAAAGGAACCTCATCTTCTATCTTTGCCTTGAGCAGGTAGGCGAGTCCGAATGTCGGGTCGAGTTCGAGTGTTTTGTCGGCAAGTCTTTTCAGTTCCGGCAGCTGTCCGAGAGATTCTCCGATCCCGATAACTTTGCCGCGCGAGCCCAGGTTGGAAGAGTAAAAGAAAACTATATTTGCCATATCAAAGTTTGAACCTTTGGTTATTGTTAGGTAGGGTTCAAGTAAGTCGAGAGCCTCCGTATATTTGGCGATCTTTTCGGCTTTGCTGCTTGTCGGTATGTTTTCTGCCAGTTCAAAAATTTCTCGTCCCATTCTCCACAAAACAGCCGGATCGGGATCGGCTTTGTTAAACGTGTTTTTTAGGAGCTCAAAAGCCTGCTGGTGTTTTCCGTCGTGGTTCAGGTTGTCGATTACGGCAAAGTCCCCCGGGTTTATGCAGAATGTTGATAGGGCGAGTGCGATGAGTGCTGTTATTTTTTTTATCATGATTCCTCCG
>JBFZEO010000346.1:0-3395 GCA_041306845.1 Spirochaetota bacterium | reverse complement strand
TATTGCCATTGCAGAGAGTAAAGGGCTTCATAAAGAGGATATAGTTGTTGACGGGATAACAATGACAGTTTCGAGTGATGAGAAATCAGGACTTGAGACGATAAATTTTATCAGATGGTGCAGAAATAACTCATTGCACACAACTCTTGGTTTATCAAACATATCGTTTGGATTGCCTGAGCGTAAATGGATAAACGGAGCCTTTTTATCGATGTGCATCTTTAACGGATTGACAATGGCGATTGCTAATCCTAATGAAGAGGTTCTTATGAATATAAAATATGCCTCTGATGTACTGGTAACTAACGATAAAAATGCAAGAAATTACATTTCCAACATCGTGAAGACGGAAAGCGGCGAGAAGATTAATATACAAACCAATAAATCTGAGAAAACAATACTCAATTCTGTTGTTGACGGAGATAAGGACTCTATCGTCGGGCTTATAGAAAAGGCGATTAAAGATGGAGTGAAGCCGCAGGATATAATCGACAAGGAACTTATCCCCGGCATAAATAAAGTCGGGGATCTTTATGATAAAAAGATCTACTTTCTTCCTCAACTTATATCCGGAGCTGAAACAATGAAGAAGGCTTTCGGTTATCTTGAGCAGTTTATCGTAAAAACAGATGTAAAGAAGGATAATGATAAAAAGATAATTCTTGCAACTGTTAAGGGTGACATCCATGACATAGGTAAAAACATCGTTGGAATTATGTTGAAAAATTACGGATATGATGTAATTGATCTTGGTAAGGATGTTAGTGAAGATGTTATTGTTGATAGGGCAATCAAAGAGGGTGCATCGATAATCGGGTTGTCGGCTTTGATGACTACAACCATGGTTAATATGAAAGATGTTGTTAAATTAGCTAGACAAAAGATGAAGAATGCTAAGATTTTTATCGGAGGAGCTGTAATTACCGATGAGTACAGTAAGGAGATAGGCGCAGACGGATTTGCAAAGGATGGTCTTGATGCGGTTAGGGTGGCAGACAGGCTGCTGGCGTCACTGAAATAAATGTAAATATTTCTAAAAAATATATACTTTATTGAGTTACATAATTATAATTGTTTTATATGCCTTCCGGTTTTTGAATGTTTATTGGATTGTCAAACTCGCTATTAGACTGAATAATACATAAAAGGGGGACGGATATGAACTCTGTAGAAAAAATGAATACAGTTACCTATTTGGAAAACCAGTTTTTTGAGTATGCATACAATGTGTTTGTGGCAAAACATGGTGAAGATTCCGGACTGGCACAATATGTAAAGCAGGATAATGACTACCTGATTAAGTACTATAATAACTATACTAAGATCTGGCTCTCTATGCTTGATGATGATTATTTAAAGGATTTACTTAACAATTATATGAAAAATAGTGTTAAGAGCGGTAATGGTAATAAGGAAAGTTATCTCGGATAACTGTCTATAAAATAAAAAAATCGACTGTTTTTCAACAGTCGATTTTTTTTATGAGGTGAGTTGTTCTACTATTCTAATGATAAAAATGTCTGAAACCGGTGAAACACATGCTTAGACCGAGTTCATCACATGCCTTTATCGAGTCCTCGTCTTTTATTGATCCGCCTGGCTGTGCGATAGCTTTGATTCCCCGTGAAGCGGCAAGTTTTACGGTATCATCCATCGGAAAATATGCATCTGAACCTAAAACGGCACCTTCCGCCTTCTCTTTTGCCCAGTCCAGTGCTATCTTAGCAGCAGTCACGCGATTCATCTGTCCGGCTCCGACTCCTATAAGCATGTTATCTTTTACTATAACTATTGCGTTTGATTTGACGTGTTTTACAAGTGTCTGGGCAAATTTTAGATCATTAATTTCTGATTGCTCGGGCGTTTTCTTGGTAACTACTTTGTATGTTTCGTTTTTAGGAATGCTTTGGTTTTTTTCCTGTATTAAAACTCCGCCGAGAACCTTTTTTATTTCAAATGTATCTTCATTGAAAATTTTATCTTCCCATTTTTTATAAGAAAGAAGCCTGAGATTCTTTTTCTTTGTAAGTAAATCGAGAGCCTCCGGGGTAAAATCAGAGGCGATTATTATTTCGAGGAAAATTCCATTCAAGAGCTCAGCCGTATCAAGCCCCACGATCCCTTTAAAACCTATAATGCCTCCAAAAATTGACATGCTGTCGCCCTCGTAGGCTGCCTTAAAAGATTCAAAGGTTGTCGTTCTCTGAGCAGCGCCGCACGGGTTGCAGTGTTTAACGGCAACGCAAGAATTGGCATCAAGATCAGCCAATATTCTCATAACAGCGGAGATATCGTTGATGTTATTGTAGCTTAATTCTTTGCCGTTTAGTTTGCCCTTGTCAAAAAACTCAGATAGATTATTTTCCGGAAAATCCGGGATAGAGTAGTATGCTCCTTCCTGGTGAGGGTTTTCCCCATAACGAACGTCGAGGTTCTTTCTAAGTGGAATGGTGATCTTTTCATTCGACATTATATTTTTATCGGAATCTGTATATTGTGCAAGAATGTTATTGATTACACTGTCATAGTAGGAGGTTATTTTGAATGTTTCAAGGGCCATTTTAAAACTTGTTTCTGTACTTATTCCGCCGGTTTTTATCTCAGAAATAATTTTATCATAATAAACTGCGGATGGAATAGGGCAGGTGAATTTATTGTTTTTAGCAGCTGATCTTAACATTGTAGGACCGCCAATATCGATCATTTCTATAAGGTTTTCAATGTTTTTCTCTCCGTTTTCAACAATTTTTTCAAACGGATAGAGATTGACAACAACAAGATCGATGCTTTTTATGTTAAGAGCTTTTGCTTCTTCATCCCTTTTGCTAAGTATTCCGCCGTGAACTAAAGGGTGGAGTGTTTTTACACGGCCACCGAAGAATTCTTTTAAGCCTGTGAAATCTTCAATCTTTATACAGTTTATTCCGGCTTCACTTAGAGTTGTGTAGGATCCTCCGGTTGAAAGGATTTCGACTCCGTTGTTTACGAGCTCTTTTGCGAATTCGACAATCCCTGTTTTATCAAAAACACTTATTATTGCGCGTGTAACTTTAATCTTGGACAATTTGGAACTCCTTTTTGTTGTGAGAATGTTAAAACTGCAAATTATATTGAATGAATATATTGTAATAAATCAGATTTCAAAATAAATTGGAGACTTAACGATAACCGTATTATATAATAAAGTAAAAAGAATAAGTCAATAGAGGATAATTTAAAATAGGGAAATAAATTTAGATAAAAATCTCGATATTTATCTCATAAAATCCACACCTCAGTGGTAATATCGTAGGAATCTACAAATTCAATCCGTTCCCACTTGTAAATATTACTCATGTGAGTAATATTTACAAATTCCTGAGAGAAATATTTTTTCCACTTTTTCCTATTTTGCT
>JBFZEO010000340.1:0-3795 GCA_041306845.1 Spirochaetota bacterium | reverse complement strand
GAGGGAACTGTAATTATCAGCAGTTATCTTCTCGCTAAATCCGGAACAGATAATAACCGGTATCGAAGGTGCAATCTTTTTTATCTCTGAAGCGACCTCAACTCCTGTTATATCGGGCATGGACTGGTCGATTATAGCGCAGTCAAAATGGGATCCGCTTTTTATGAATTCAAGAGCCTTGATCCCGTCTGAAAATTTTATCACATCATACCCCATCTTCCCGATTATGAGACTATTTATCTCAAGGAGGAGCTTTTCATCGTCAATTAACAGGATTGTTCCGCTTCCCTTCATAAAATCACCATTCTCAACCTCATCCTCCTCCGACCGGAGAAGCTCCTCAGTCTCTGTGTAAAGCGGTAGAAACACATTAAACACAGCACCATTACCCTCTTCGCTATAAACAGTTATTTCCCCTTGGTAATTTCTCACTATGCCATGAACGACAGACAATCCGAGTCCCGTCCCATCACCGACCCCTTTAGTTGTAAAAAACGGATCGAATATCTTACCGATTATATCGGGACTTATCCCAGGGCCATTATCCGCAACAGATATTTTAACATATCTACCTTTTTTAAGATTAACATGAGGCTTTATATTATTGAACGAGTTGTCATGTACAGAAATATTTATATCAATTTTACCACCCCTATCTTTCATTGCCTGATAGGCGTTTGTACATATATTCAAAAGGATCTGATGAATCTCAGTTGCATTTCCCCATATCTGCGGAGAACTCTCCTCATAACCGACTGTCATTGCGATATTTAGAGATATCGACGACCTAAGCAGTGATACAACCTCTTTAACTGCATGATTTACATCGATAACTTTTGATTCATTACTCTTTAATCTGCTGAAAGTAAGAATCTGCCCGATAAGCTCCTTTGCTCTGGTAGAGGCAAGTTTAATATTATCAAGATCCTCCTTTGCCTCGTCATAACTATCCCTCAACCTCGCCAGCTCCACACTGCCGTAAATCGCAGCAAGAATATTGTTAAAATCATGAGCAATTCCGCCGGCTAACGTTCCTACGGCTTCAAGTTTTTGAGACTGCCTGAATCTGTCCTCAAACATCTTCTTTTGAGATATATCCTGTATAACTCCTATAAAATTACCTGCACCGGCTCCGTTCAACTTACCTATCTCAGATATCCAGTAATAATCACCGTCAGAAAGTTTTATCCTGTATTCCTGCTCGTGCAGTCCCCCATTCGACAAAACTACCGACAAAGAATTAAGAACCCGATCCCTGTCTTCCGGATGGATCCTTTCTGAAAAAGAGATAAAATCCGGGATAGAAGAACACACCCTCTGATTAAACAAAAGATCAAGTTCCTGAGTCCAATTGATATTTCCGCTTTTATGATCCAGTTCATAACTCGTAATCTTGGCAACGTTCTGAGCAATTTTAAAGCGTTCATTACTCGAGTTGAGTTTATCGATAGAACTGCTTAACTTATCGGACATGAGATTAAAAGATCTCGACAGATTGCCTACTTCGTCGCTGGAATGGATCTGTACCCTCGAATTATAATTACCGGCAGCAATATCGAGTATTGACCGCGTCAACTGTGATATGGGTCTTGTTATCCGAGCACTAAAATATATAAAAAGTGAGGTTCCGGCAACCATTATAGCCAGACCTATCAAAAGAAAAACAGCTGACAAAGCGTTTACCTTTCCGAGTATCGCATTTATAGGGATAACAATTCCGATCGACCAGCTCTTCTTGAGTCCGGAGAAATAAACAGGATAAAAATATATAAAAGAATCCTCTCCTGTGGTAAAAGATCTCTTTGTGATAAGATAATCGAGCCCGTTAGTAAGCCGATTCTTGGCAATCAGCTTTTCACCATCCGACAAGTCTGTATAATCCCAGAAAACAGTCCCGATAAAATCACGTCTCATATGGGCAAGACGGATCCCGTCATCACTAAGGAGAGCTGCAAATCCCCGTCTATAAGGTTTTATACCCGATATGATCGATTGAAACTTCATAACATTCATATCACCGCCGACCACAGCGATGAGCTTCCCGTTGTCATCCTTAACCGGGATCACAACTTTTATAATTATCGACTTAATCGCTTCTTTATCTTTGAGAAAAAACGGCTTGGATACTTCAAGGAGTCCGTCGATGTTATTATTCAGATAATCCGGAATGGGATTACCCGCAACACTTAGGGGATCACCTGCCGAACTGACACTTAAACCATGATTATAAAAAACTACATAAACAGATTCAAAGAACCTATTATCATCAAGAATTCTGTTTAACGAGCCATTAAAAGCAGCCTTGTTATCATCGTTTACAACACCGCTTTTTATCATAGCATAGAGAGTTTTTAGCGAATAGATATGATTTTCCGCAATATTCTTAATTCTTGACGAATTATACTGAGCTATCTTTTTTGCATCACTATAGGCGATCTCTCTCAATTGATTCGAGAAAACTATATTAAAAAATATAGTCATTGCGGCTACAGTGAGAATGTAGAAAGGAATTACGAATATTAATAGTTTTGAGTGAAGTTTGTATAACTTAAACATTTTTTCCCGTAAATAGAACAAATTTTAACATTCTACAAAAAAATGAACAAAACAGAGATCCTCCCAACAAGCAGGAGATACAGCAAGAAATATAGCTAAAAAAGACTTAAAAAGCAATATCTAATTTTAAAGTGCCTTCATAATGGTAAACGAAAAGAAACTTCTATTCTCCTCCATCCACATCTTGCCGAAAACCGACTGTTTCATCGATTCATCGATGTCATGTGAAACTATTTTCATGATCGGCAGTTCGGAGAGCACTTCAAGGCAGTGGTTATAATACCCTTCGTGATCGGTTATAAAGGTAAAAGAGCCGTCGTCCTTCAGTCTGGAATGGATAAGCTTGACAAAATCACGCTGAAAAAGTCTGTGCTTATGGTGTTTCTTCTTGGGCCACGGGTCAGGGAACGTCATGTAGAATGTTGAAACGCTCTTCTCAGCGAACACCTTACCTACAGCATATCCGGCTTCGGAAGCGATCCATTTTACATTAGGTACTCCGGTTTTCACCTCTTTCATCCGCCCTTTGATGATCCTGTCTATCTTCATATCGATCCCGATATAATTATTATCCGGCAGCTGTGCCGCCCTCGACAGGAGAAAATGTCCATTACCGCATCCGATCTCTACCACAAGCGGTTTTGATCTGCCGAACAGAGTGTCCCAGTCAACAACTCCGGTTATCTTATCAACGGTAATTACCTCATCTCCGAGGCTATAATCAAGATCTTTCTTTTTTATCATTTATTGTTCCATATGTGTTATTTTATGGAAAATAGAATTTTATTTAAATATTGTCAATGAGGAGGAGGTTTTTATAAGAGCTGCGCTCTTATATATCTGCTTTCGGACTTGCTGTCTATCGAGAAGTTATTTTATAAGAGCACAGCTCTTATGACTCAGTATATTGCCGGCTGGCAGGCGTAAGTTTACGTCATTACGTTTACAATGCTTCTAAGCGTTCTGCCATCATTCTTACTGGCCGCGCCGGCAATATATATGGGTAAAATTTGAATAGGAGAAAGGCGTTTTCAACATCAGCGTTGATTGGCGGTTAAACTCTTCCGCCCTTTTCTTTCTTACTTCCTTCTTCCTTCGCGGTGAACCTCTTCAAGCTTTCCTACCACTCGCTTCGCTGAAGGTCACGAAGATGGTATGATAATTTTGTCATTTTAATAAATATTGATTTGTGATATCCTTTATCTGACGGGATAAAGGAGCCGGTGGCAGGATGGTTCG
>JBFZEO010000339.1:0-2580 GCA_041306845.1 Spirochaetota bacterium | reverse complement strand
AGAGTGCCTCAGCGATTGGTACAGCTCTTATTGCGATGAATGGAAAAATGGTTATAAAAATTAGCGATTTTATAAGAACTATCGAGAATGCAGACATCAAATCCATTCTCCAGAACGACGGGAAACCATATGAGCCTCTATCTGGCTACGGAAACAACGATAGCGAAAATAAACACAATTCGATAGAAATTTCTGAGAATGAAAACATTGAGTGTCATCTTGGTGTCGATATCGGTTCTACAAGTACCAATCTTGTATTAATCAATCAGGATAACGGGATAATTTTTCATAGTTATCTGCGAACTCTCGGTGATCCGGCTGTTGCTGTAAAGAAGGGACTTAGCGACATAGAAGACAGATACGGTAACAGGATCAAGATTAGGAGTGTCGGTATCACCGGTTCCGGCCGTTATATGATAGGTGAATTGATTGGTGCCGATGTTATAAAGGACGAGATCACGGCACAGGCAAAAGCGGCAGTTACTATTAACAAAGGTGTTGATACAATCTTCGAGATTGGAGGGCAGGACTCAAAATATATCAGTCTTAAAAACGGTGTCGTTACCGACTTTCAGATGAATAAAATATGTGCTGCCGGTACAGGTTCATTTATCGAGGAGCAGTCATTAAAATTCAATATCCCTATAGAACAGTTTGGAAATATCGCATTATCAGGTAAAACTCCGGCTCATCTTGGGGAAAGGTGTACAGTTTTCATTGAGTCAAGCATTGCCGGACACCTTGCTATCGGAACGAGCATGGAGGACATTGCATCGGGTTTGTGTTATTCTATTGTCAGAAATTACCTCGATAGGGTTGTTGGGCAGAAGAAGATCGGCGAAACGATATTCCTTCAAGGGGGAATAGCATATAACCAGGGGATAGTAAACGCTTTTAGGGCAGTAACAGGGAAAAATATAATTGTACCGCCATTCTTTAGTGTGACCGGAGCATTTGGGGCTGCACTCATGGCAAAAGAGGAGATAGGTAATAGAAGAACTGCATTCAACGGGTTTAATCCTACTATGAAAGAGGCGTATTCTATTCCGACAGAGAAAAAGGAACTGACAGCGTTTGATAAAAATATACAGCAGACAATCTTTGGCGACTACGACGGTAAGTTAGACCCGAACAAAAAAACAGTCGGGATACCGAGAGCTCTGTTTACTTACGGGATGTTCCCGATGTTCGGTACAATATTTAAGGAGCTTGGATTAAATATACTATTATCAGAGCCTACCGATGAAAAAACTATAGCTTTGGGACAGCAGTATGCACTCGATGAGACCTGCTTTCCTGTAAAACTTATAACCGGTCATGTTGCGGAACTTGTGGATAAAAAAGTTGATTATATTTTTTTCCCGGATTTTTATACGGTTGACCATCCAGGCTCCCCGAGCAGGCAGAATTATGGTTGTGCCTACATGCAGGTCGCATTCAAAATAATAAAAGAAACAATGGAACTTAATAAAAAAGGGATCGAACTTCTCTCGCCGACTATCGCATTCAACCTGGGAAAAGAGTTTATGATGAATAGTTTCGGCTCTCTCGGCAAACAGCTTGGCAAAAGCGGCGAGGAAACTGGGAGTGCGTTACAAAAAGGGATGGAGGCGTTCTTAGAGTACGAGAGAAAAATGGAGGAGAGTCAGGAGATAACTATAAAAAATCTTGATCCGAATAAAAAAACATTTGTTATGATCTCAAAGATTTACGGGATAGCAGACCCTGTATTAAACATGGGGATACCGGGTAAACTGAGCAGTATGGGGTTTAATGTTCTCCCATTCTACAACATGCCGGAAGCGGATCTTAGTGCAGAACACCCCAATATGTTCTGGCCGTTCGGGCAGCATATCCTTGAACCGGCGAATATAGTAAAAACGCAGCCAAATCTATATGCGATACTTCTGACTCATCACGGATGCGGTCCCGATTCTGTCCTTTCACACTATTTTAAAGAGTTAATGGGTGACAAACCGTACCTTCATATTGAAGTTGATGAACATTCATCTTCCGTTGGGATTATCACGAGAGTTGAGGCATTTATAAACAGTTTAAAAAATATCGATGAGATAAGTGATGAAAAAAAAGGGACATATGTGCCTCTTTTAAAAAACGGCACCATAAAAAAAAGTATCTATGATATAGCCGACACTCATGAAGTTTACCTTCCCCACTCCTATCCGTACTCCGGTATTATTACGGAAATACTCAAAACTAAAGGGATAAATGCTAAGGAACTTCCACGGACTTGCGGTGACACCCTCGATGTTGGACGACAATTTACATTAACAGAGGAGTATTTCTCATTAACCTCGCTTCTTGGGGATGTGTTCAGCATTCTTAGATCCAAAAAGCAAACTGCCGATACGCCGGTCGGTTTCTACATTCCGCAAAATGAGGGGACGGAGACCGACGGGCAGTACCACAGACTACTGAGAACCAAACTTGATGAGGAGGGATTTCACAATATCGACATCGCAGCCCCATTTACAGAAGATATTTTATGCGGCAAAGAGGAGGATGCAAAACAGATATACCTCGCACTTATAGCCGGCGATATGGTTCTAACTTCCCCTA
>JBFZEO010000337.1:0-19324 GCA_041306845.1 Spirochaetota bacterium | reverse complement strand
TGGATTTGATTGTTTTTCAGGTGTTCTGTAGTGTTGAATGGCAATAATCCGTCTAATGAGGCTATTTTCCCTGGATAATCTCTGCCGGAAGAATTATTTCAAATTCAGTATACTTCCCGACCTTGCTCCGGCAGGATATGCTCCCTTTCAGAGTATCTCTTATTATGTTATAAACAATATTCAGCCCCAGCCCCGATCCGCCGCGTCCGGATTTTGTTGTAAAATACATATCAAATATCCTATTTATGATATCCTGAGGTATGCCGGTACCATCGTCCCTGTACAAAATTACCATTCTTCCGTCTGACCTCAAACTGACATCTATACTCATATTTCCTGATTCTACATTCTCAAATCCGTGTATAATAGAATTCATAATCAAGTTAGTTAAAACTTGAGCATATGCCCCCGGTGAACTGTTGACTACTATATCATTGGGGCAATTTATTGTTATATTATGTCTTGTTTTCTTTAAAACAGGTTTTAGACTGGTAATTATTTCATCAATATAATTTCTTAGATTAAACGCTCTTATATTGTTACTCGCCTGATCAACAGATATGGTTTTCATGCTGTTTATGATATCTGCCGCCCGTTCCAGATTAGTCTTTATGATATAAGCCGACTCGTTTGATATCTCAAGGAAACTCTCCAATTCACTTTTCTTCATCCCGTCAGTTTTAAATTTCGCAACAATTTCAGTTATCTTTTCATATAAATTATCTATCGCTGTTATAGATACCCCAAGCGGCGTATTTACTTCATGAGTTATACCGGAAACAAGCCCGCCTAAAGATGCCATCTTTTCCAGTTCCGTCACTTTAGAATATGTCTCATCCAGTTCCTCTATTGATTTATTTAGAGCAACATTCACCTTAACAAGCTCCTCTGTCCTTTTCTCAACCTTATCTTCCAGACTCTCATTGAGTTTTATCAACTCGTTTTCATATAGCTTCCTCTCTGTTATATCAACATATATAACAGCAAGTCTTTTTTCATCAACTTTATATGGGATAGTTTCAAAATACTTACCTGAAGATTTTATAAAAATCTCATCATTCGGCATATTATCTTTCTGATAAAATACACGCAGAAATGACTTAAATTCATCCGTAAATATTTCGCTGACCTTCCGGTTTATAACCGCCTCCCTCTTGCCCCCTATCAGTTCAAGGAAAATATCATTAACCTCTTCGATAATATAATTCTCGCCACCAAGCTCTCCGGATGATGTGTAGATAACAAAACCATTTGTCATCGTATGAAATAAAAGTCTGTAATTTCTAACCACATTCCGCAGATCATCCTCGATGACCATCCTGTTAGTTACGTCATAGCAGATAGTCACTATCCCGCCGAGTGTTTTATCATTCTCAAGAATAGGAGTCTTTGTTACGTCATACAGATAAAATTTACCGTTATTCGCCGTAACCTTATCATCAAACCGGACAAAATCCCCCATTAAAACCCTATCGTTCCCATTAAATATAAAATTATATTTCTCCCTTAGATTCAAAGAATAAATAGATCTCTGGACTATGTCCCTTTTTTTAATGCCGGTAAATTTCGCAAAAAAGTCATTGCATCCGAGAACAACAAAGTTTTTATCGGTATATATGATCGGTCCCGGGATCTTATCAATGACAGTCTGAAACAGCCGCATATTCTCGTCAACCCTGTGTGCCGAGAGACTGTATTCAAGATGCAACAGAAAGATAAAGAGAATGAGATTAAAACTCACCATCAGTATTCCGGTAACTTCAATATTGAAAAAACGGACAAAGTGCTGAAGTGAAACAATATAAAATAGACTTGCTACAAATGTGAGTATGAACCAGTTAAATGAAATTACTGATATATAAATTAATTTTCTGCTGTATATCATAAGTACTGCAAAATTTATCACAAACAGCATCACTCTGAGAATGGTTATAAAGGTTATAAATATTTCAACATTCCCCAGAAAAAATACAGCAATAATGAGAATATTTACCGGGAAAAGGATCGAGAGGAGAGTTCTATTACTCATCGCATAAAAGATATTTATTATCCCAAATGCGATTATAATAAGGGCCGACATGGAGATCAGATCATATATAGCCAGAACTCCGGGAACATCCCCGTAAAACAGAAAGAAGCCGGCGACGAGATACAAAAACCATCCGACAGCAACAAGAAGACTTTTCCTTGATCTGTTTCTCACAAAAAGATCCAGAAAAGTAAAAAACGAAATTAATCTGATGATAAAGGAAATAACTATTATATCTCTTTCCATAAAGAGTATTATAAATCAGGATATGCACTGAGTCAAACAGAAACAAGTTTTTATGACATATCAGCCTATTTACAACTCAATTCAGACAATAGCCGCCCTAATTTTATCGACTATAAGCCTCGCCAGCTTCTCATCTCCGGCTATCTTAGCCCCTATCTCGCTAAAATTAAATTTTTTAAGATCTATTCCTATATCAGCCGGATCGAGTGTTAACCATAAGACCTCAAGTGATAACGATTTATCTGGAGCTATCTCAACATAGTCACCCTGCAGTTCCAATTCTATATAACCTGCTGCACTATACACTTCGCTGACAGATTCCCCCGGTGCGTCGAGCGACTTAGATCTGCCGGATATGATTTTCTTTATGAATAATAACCCGTTACTTAAATAACAGATCCAGTTCTCCTCACTGTCGGCAAAAAGTTTTATATGATGAATGCCTGTATGATTTACAACCATAACATCACCAAAAACTCCTTCCGGTAACAGATCGGAGCTGTTATTTTTGGAGACACTTCCCTCCATGATAACAGTCCCCAGCGGACACCCCCTTGTAACTTCCCATAAAGCGTACTTCAAAGGGATATCCTTTAGATTGTAAGCGGTATACTTGACGATTATCCCGTCGTTTTTTTCGCTAACCCTGAACTCTTTATCGAGCCGGATACCCAGTCTCACATCAAAGTCTCCGGAAAAAAGGAGAGCTTTATCTGTTTGATCCGCCAGTCTGTATTTACCGGCATCCAGAGTCTTCGGCGGCGGCCACCCCCAGTCGCTCTGAGGAGCTGTCCAGAGAGTCGAACCGTACATCACGCCCTTCGTTTTGATAAGTTCAACGCCGCCATATTTATAACTGACGATTTTAGCTCCATTATTGGCAGAGATCTTCATCTCAGATTTACCGTTCTTTATCGTATAAATATTAAAAAAACTATCGATGCTTCCCATTGCAACACTCCGTTTTTTTTAAAAATAACAAATTTACTTAATGCGCACTCTTCTTTGAATTATCAAATTTATGCAGAAAAAATAGCCCGGCAGACAACGCCAATATAGAAAGTGCAAGATAGAGCATTTCAAGAGGAGTTTTAAATTCCATAGAAAGAACCCTCTGAAAAAAACTCACTATAAGAACCATAATTATAACTTTAGTAATCTTATTTTTCAGTTCGTCAAGAGAATGGATTTCAAGCGCATTAACATGCTTATCCTCCCTTGCGATATCAACCTCAGAGATAAACAGCTCATATATCCCAAAACTAAAAATCAGAAGAACAACTCCTATAAGATAAAGATCAACAGCACCGATAACCGTACTCAATATCTGATGATTTAGGCGCTCCGAGTGAGAATGGGTAATAAAACTGTCAATCACAGCTACTATGACCTCATAAACATCAAAACTTGCGATAACAAAAAGGGCAAGCGAACTCAATAATCCGAAAACGACAGCAAGTATAACAAAAAATCTTGAGTACCACAAACTCCCCTCAAAAACTTTTTCCACAACATTTCCGTTTTTTCCCTTTTCATCACTCATAAAAAATCCCCCGCTTAAGTACAAACAATTACTTATTATACACTCAAATATATAAAAAAAATCTTTTTAGAGAATCTTTTGCAAATATTCTATATTATTAAGTTTTTTTGCAATAGGTTCTGCCAAAAAAGTTCCATTCCTGTCACAAACTCAAACTACAGCAGCACTCCCATCAGAGTAAACTCCTCGCGATCATGATAAAGATGCCTTATCTTCAGCATTTCACACGATTTTATAAAACCTGAGTTTGATCTGATCTCAGCAAGCAGTGCGTTAGGATTCACTCTTCCAAACTTCAAGTTCACAACAAACTTTTTGCAGTACCTGCTCTCAACCCAGCTTTGCAGGAGTTTAAAAGAATGGTGAGGTTCCTCAACCATATCGCAGTACAACCAGTCAAACCGTTCAATACTCCGATCCTTAAATTTAAAAGCATCCTCCCGCCTGTGGATTATGTTGGGATTATCTTTGGCTCCGCCCTTCAGCGGTCCGTTATCTATAGCATAAACAGTCGCCCCGCGTTTGGCTGCGCTATAACTCCATCCTCCAGGCGCTGCCCCGAGGTCGGCTACGAGGTCATTATCTTTCGGATATATCCCGAGAATGGTATAAGCCTCCTCTATCTTGAGATACGACCGGGACGGAGCGCTGCTGTCATCGGCAACCCGCTTCTGTCCATAAGATACAAACCCATTCCCCACAGCAGCTTTGTCAAAGTCCGTAAAATAGACATTGAGACTCACATCGGAGTCCGGCTTTGTAATATCAGCATCAAAGTCAACAAGTTTATAAACACGCGACATCCTCTTTTTCAACAACTCGGCAAACGCCTTTTTGACAGATGATACCCTTGAACCGAGCGACTTAACATTAGCCGGTGATAAAAACCGGCAATCTATCCGTTCCTCGATCCGTTTATCCTTAATCCGTGCAGTAAAAATATCAAATATCGCACCGGCAATCCCATTCACACCAGCAGACTCAACAAACTCAGCATCAAGGATGGCGTAGTGAGGAAAAACCGCATCAGAAGGCGGATTGCCCCGCAGCCTCTCTACCAAAGAGTAAACCGAAGTCTGTTCGATTGTTTTATAATTGTAAGAATTTAATTCTGTTGTCAAATAGGAGGAGTAGCCGTCCTGGCATATATAAATATCTTTCATCATACAGACAGGGATTATACATATAAATAAATAAAAAGTAAACAGGATTTGGATGTAAAAAGGGCTGCCGGAAAGGCAGCCCATCGTGAGTCTACATAAATATCAGCCGTTTGACTGAACAGCGTTTAATATCTTGTTTTTTATTTTCTTTAATCTATTATCCATTCCGAGCGGTGAGAATTTATTAGAGAACACAAGTCCTTTCTCTTTTTTATCAAGAATGAGAGCAGTTCTCTCCTCATTAAAAGCCTCACATATCATCTTAGCTGCGGCTGCCGCATCTCTGAACGAGAATCCGAGTTTACCAAGTTTGGCAGCGCAGTCATCACTGAAATCAGATTTATCAAGAGGAAGTCTTACATTCAAGAACCTGATCCTGTCACTTGAGTATTCTCTTCTCAATGAGTCATAGAATCCGTCGAGAGCGTGAGCTATTGTAGAATGGAGTGTAAAATAAGGCATAGATACACTTCCAAGAAAACTTGATATTGTTATAATAGCCGGTTTTTTATTCTCTTTGATCGCCGGGATCCCGTATTTTGCAAGACAAAGTGAACCTTTGATATCATGATTTATAATCTTGTCAAAAAGATCGATTTTATGATCCTCAAATTTACCGCTTACCATTGTACTGTTATTAAAAACAATAACATCAACTTTACCAAGAGTCTTTTTAATACCCGATACAACTTTCTCGCACTCCAGAGAGTTCGCGATATTAGCCTGCATAGCAACAATTTTACCGGCTTTTTTCTTAGAGTTGTTATGTGCATCAATAGTTTTATTGAGCAAACCCTTATCTTCACCAACTAGTAAAACTTCACCTTTTTGAGCCGCAACTTCCAATGCCAATGCAGCCCCAAATTCAGTATCTCCGCCGGTTATAAGAAATGTTTTATTTCTTATCAAATTTGCTTTCATATATTCCCCCAATTATTTAATTTACTTTATAACTGTAATCAGTACGGTTTGAATTTTAAATTATTTTAAATAAAAGTTCAATAAAAAAATCTCATTTTAATTATATTTCTATTTTCTTTGAGATTAAAATATTATATAATGGTCATTAATCGTAGATACACTAGGGTAAAACAATGAAGAAAACTTATTTATTTAAAAAAATACTCATCATAGAGGATGAGGACATATTCCTAAAACCGCTATCCAAGTTTCTTACCATGAACCAGTTCCAGGTAAACATTGCAAAAAATGCCCTAACCGGTATAGACTTGCAGGACAATATTAATTTTGACCTGATTATAACAGACTTGAGACTCGAAGGGATCAACGGACTTCAAGCAATCAACGCCATAATAGCAAACTATCCCGATGCCAAGATCATAGTAATATCCGGATACCTCAAAGAGGATTCTGAATTCAACGAAATAAGAAGTAATCCCCATGTGAACGCAATATTTGAAAAACCTGTTGATTTCAACATACTTTTGGAAAGAATAAAAGAGATCCTTCAATAACAGTGCTGCAAAGCAAGAATTATAGAAACGCCCGAAATCGTTAGGATTCACCACCAGAGAGATTACCTCCGGACACAACAAGCTCCCTGAGAGTCAAAAGTAGATCGGGAGCCTCAAACGGCTTAAGAATGTAGCTGTTCACGCCAATTGTTTTAAGCTCCTTTAGATGACCATAATCATTCTGCGGGGTGATGTAGAGGATAAACATCCTATCCATCCCCGAGAGGGTACGAAGTCTGCCGACAAGATCTAAGCCGGTCATATCCGGTAATCTATCGGGAATAATTACGATGTCAGGAAGATAATTTGTGTAAAGATTCAACGCTCCTTTGCCGTCCGATCCGTGAACAACAAAGTATCCGTTATCTTTGAGAACCTTAACCATATTTTTTGCAATACAAAACACATTCTCAACAAGAAGTATCTTATAAAAATCAAGATTATATTTTACCTTGCAAAAACTAAAATCATCATCCATTCACAATCCTTCCGGTCTCAACTAATTTTGATTCAATATATCTGTTAGAGTCACTAATCCTATTTAACTCCGCCCGCGTATCGTCAAGCTGCTTTGTGATAGTTCCGAGACGTTCAATCTCCTGCATGATCTTTGGCTCTCTGAAATAACCGCAAATCTGCAGGAAAAGTTCAAGATAATAAAAAACCGCCTGATGAAGAGATTTCCCCTTAAGATCGGCAGGAAGTTTCACAATATATTTGTTCCTGTCAGCTATTTTGACTGCCAATCCGTCAGTATCAAGGAGTTTATTTATTTTTAGACTTATCTCACTTAACAGGCTCAACATACTCATTACTTTTTCATATACAAACTTCTGTACCTCACTAAAATCATCAGTTACCTTCGGGTTTGTAATAAACTCAACCAGACCGATCTTAGTTGATAAGACACTGAAATATCTCGCTTTAGCAAGATAAAATTCATTATTTAACTTCTGAAAAAGAACTTCAAAACTGCTTTTATCAAATATTTTCACCCTTATAACTTTGCCGTCCGTATCAAGAACATCAAAATCTTTATATAAGATAAAATCGAGTTCATCAATAAGCAGTTTTGCAAGATTTATAAAAAGTTTGAAAAAGTCATCGGAGTCCTTCGCCCAGAAACTCCCCTTTCCATTGTAAAAGTTTATAATCTTAGCCGGCATTTCACCATTCTTCACAAGACTCATATTCTTTAACCATGTGATATTCTCTTTGTCAACCTCATAACGTTTAATCTGTTTGAGTAAAGATTCGATGTTATAAACAATCTCCTCAAAAACATCCCTCGGACAATCATAAAAATCCGATACTACCCCTTCCATAAACTCCATATCAAAAACATCAATTAGTGAAAAATACCTTTTATAATAATAGATATTGTCAGTTTGGAGCATATAAGGCATATCGGGATGGAGTCCGCCCTCTTTGAAAAACAAACCGAGAGCATCTATTTTCGCACGGACAGCCTCATTAAAATCTTTTGTTTTTTCAATAATTTTATAAAAAACTTCCATTACAAGAGTCTGATATTCCGGATTTTTTGCCAATTTAATAAAAGCCTCCTCCATTTTAAAGAAAGCCCCGGCATTAATATTTCTGACAGTTTCAACATTCTCAAACTTACCGCAAAAATCTGCAAATAGAACAATTACGTTGTACTCTTTGATGGAGAGATAGTTCCACCGCCATCCCGATTCGATTATCTGCTTGAGATATTTGCGGAATGGAACTATGTAGTTTAAGAAAAGTTCATTTAATCTATGTTTAAAATTATCCCGCAGCTCTATCTTGCGGCCAAAAAACGGTATTTTTAGAAAATCATATCTGTCGTTAAATGCAGACATCATCGGTTTGTGCTTAAAGTAGTATTCCCAGAACTTAGGTACCGATGTGTCTTTTCTAGAATACGGCTCAATCCGTCGGTATTGAGACTTTATGTAGTTAAAAAGATCTTCCATATTATAGATAACCGCCTTTATGATAACATTTCACTTAAGACACGGCAAATCCGGGTAAGTGTATTATAAAACAAATAAATCCCGTATGCAAAAAAACAGCAACCTTACTATAAAAAAAAGGGATAGTTTCCCTGACGAAAATATCCCCCAATTCACGAAATAATATAGCAATCCGACAGTCATAAAAACAAACTTTGTTTTTTATAACGCCTGATACAATCTTTATAATACTTTATTTCATATTTTCAAGCATTTTTATGTTCTTTGCCAGCTTATCTGACAGGGAAGTAAACTCTTCGAGCTTGGACTTCTCTTTTTCGATAACATCAGGCGGTGCTTTTGCAACAAAACTCTCATTCTCAAGTTTAGCCTTGGTCTTCTGAAAATCCTTGCTGACCTTATCAAGCTCTTTTTTGAGACGCTCCATCTCAGCCGCAGGATCGATTATCCCCTCAAGCGGCAGATAAACCTCGCAGTATTCATCGGCACCGGCAGCAGCCCCTTTTGGTTTGAGAATGTCGGCTCCGGCAGCTATCTTTTCACCTTTTGCCAGCGAGAGGAGTTCCTTTTCGTAACCGGAACACATCTCTATGATATCTTTATCATTTGTTTTTATAAGGATTTCAAGTCTCTTTTCAAGCGGAACATTCATTTCCCCCCTGATATTACGGGCAAGGTAAAGAATATTAAAAAACTTCGATGCTTTTAACTTCGCATCTTTATCTGTTTTGTCTTTATCAAACTCAGGATAATCAGCAACCATTATAGAGCCTGACACGCCGGGCAGCGCCTGATAGATCTCTTCTGTGATGAATGGCATTATCGGGTGGAGCATCTTCAAGAACGCCTTAAGCACATAAAAAAGCACAGACAAAACACCGTCTTTTACCGTTTTGTCACCGGAGAAAATCCGAGTCTTTGAAAGCTCGATGAAGTAATCACAATAATCGTTCCAGAAGAAATGATAAAGTTCTTTAGCTGCATCATTAAATCTTGCCGACTCAAGCGCCTCGTTGACACGCAGAGCCGCATCGTTTAACGCACTAAGTATCCATTTATCAAAAACATCGCAATTATTTTTATACGGATCACTCATAACAAAGTCGTCAGGCGTGTTCATAAGGATATATCTTGATGCATTCCATATCTTGTTGGCAAATTTAGCACCGATCTCAAAAGAGTCAACAGACTCCTTATCATCCTCATTTGGGAATCCGAGTTTGAGGTTCTGATTTGGACTAACTATAGCAACCATAGTATATCGTAGTGCATCAGCACCGTGCCTGTTTATAACATCAAAAGGATTAATCCCATTCCCAAGAGACTTAGACATCTTGCGTCCCTGGATATCCATGACCATACCAGTAAAGAACACTCTGCTGAACGGGATATCTCCCATAAAGTAAAGCCCGGCCATTATCATCCTCGCAACCCAGAAGAATATGATATCCGGGCCTGTAACGAGTGTCGAAGTGGGATAAAATTTTGACAGCGAGTCGGTCTTTTCCGGCCAGCCCAGTGTGGAGAACGGCCATAACCACGATGAAAACCACGTATCAAGAACATCCTCATCCTGCCTAAAAACTGTTCCGCTGCATGAAGGGCATCTATCCGGCTGTTCGGAAGCAGCCTCCATTCGCCCGCAGCTCTCACAATAGTAAACCGGTATCCGGTGTCCCCACCACAACTGCCTCGAAATACACCAGTCCTTTATATTATTGAGCCAATTGTTATAAACTTTTATCCATCGTTCCGGCAAAAACTCAATCTTACCATCGGCAACTGCCTTTAATGCCGGACCGGCAAGCTCCTTCATATTTACAAACCACTGATCTGAGTATCTCGGCTCAATAGTAGTCTTACATCTGTAACATTGACCGACAGCGTTCTGATGATCTTCAACTTTGACAAGATAACCTGCAGCATCGAGATCAGCCACCAGAGCCTTGCGGCATTCATATCTGTCCATGCCCCGATATTTTTCGGGAATATTCTCATTCATTTTGGCATCGCCGGTCATTATGTTTATGAATGGGAGATTGTGTCTCATTCCCATCTCAAAGTCGTTCGGATCATGAGCAGGCGTAACTTTAACCGCTCCAGTTCCAAACTCGGGGTCAACATAACTGTCATAGATAGGTTCGATATCCCTGTCTGTCAGCGGAATGGTAAACTTTGCGTTTTTAAATTTTATATATCGTTCATCTTTATCGTTAAAAGCTATCGCCGTATCACCAAGCATCGTCTCAGGTCTCGTTGTGGCAACAACAACAAACTCGCTGCTATCCTTAACCGGATATTTTATATGCCATATCTTGCCGCTCCTATTCTCATGATCGACCTCATCGTCGGCAAGAGCGGTTCCACAGCGCGGGCACCAGTTGACTATATATTTTGATTTGTAAATCAGTCCCTTGTTAAAAAGCTCAATAAAAACTTTTTTAACGGCTGCCGACCTTTTTTCATCAAACGTGAACGAATTATAATCCCAATCACAACTGCACCCCATTTTGCGGAGCTGACTGATTATGGATTTCTGATGTTTTAAAGCTGTCTCCCAAACTCGGTCAACGAACTTCTCTCTCGTATAATCAGTTCTTTTTTTCCCATCTGCAGCGAGCTCTTTCTCAACTATGTTTTGAGTGGCAATCCCGGCATGATCTGTCCCAGGAACCCAGAGAGCTTCATATCCCTGCATTCTTTTATGCCTGATTATTATATCCTGTATTGTATTATTAAGACCGTGACCCATATGGAGCACACTCGTAACATTCGGCGGCGGGATAACTATCGTGTAAGTTTCATTCTTCTTCCCTTTTTTCGGTTTGAATAACCCCTCTTTAAGCCAGTATTCATACCATTTATCCTCAAATAGAGCCGGATCATAACTTTTTGATAACTCTTTACCCATAAAAAAATCTCCCATGATTATAAAAACCAAGCATTTCTGCATTGGTTTGTAATATTTATATTATTATAGGATTTTGTCAATTTATTAAACAAAAAAAATCCCTTATTATGGAAGTTTTTAATTTATCGTATTGAGAATGGTAAAAAAATCCCCTATAATTAAATTGTCAGTCAGATTTTTATTTTTAATTCTGAAATAACAGCGAAAAAAGGAATTAACCAATCATGATGTTAAACGGCACCATAGACAACTCAGATAAAATTAACAGTCTCCAGGATGAGGTGGAGCTCCGCCGTAAGATCGAGGAGTATTATCTTCCCAAACAGCTGATAAATGCAATTATAGAAATAGGCTCGATACCGGAAACATCAATTGAAACCGAAGTTGGTATCGGTTTTATAGATATAGCAAACTACACATATTTATCCCGCTTCCTAAGCCCTAAAGAGAACCAGGTACTGCTTAACGGATTATACTCGGCATTCAACTTTGTGATAGACAAACACTGCGGATTCCTGAACAAGATAGAGGGAGACTCTCTGATGTTCCAGTTCGGAGGATTTACCGATCAGGCAACCAAAGGACTTAACCGGGACGAAACAACTGAGTATATAACAAGAGAACTTTTTTACACCTGCATAGAGATTCAAAACATCTGCATGCTGTTTAATCAGGCGAATGAAGATATCTTAAAAGATATCCATTCTCCAACAATAAAACAATCGATAGAAGAGGCGTTTTTCATAATAAAAGCACTCCGCAGTGATGATAATCTCGCCGGTGCGATTAACGCTCTTTTTCAGATAAAGATAAGGATAGGTGCAAACATAGGGCTCGTCAGTTCAGGAAATTTTGGTCCGGACGGTGCCAAACAGTGGGATATCATAGGACTGCCGGTTATAAAGGCTAAAAGAATGGAGTCTACAGCTCCGATCGGGGGATTTAGAATATCAGAGGATATGTACATTCTACTCGACAAATACAAAATAACAGACAGTTATCTTAACTATTTCCGCAATGAAGCACTTAAGAAAAGGAGCCCATTCTCAAACATAAAAAAGGAGGATCTCTTTTCTTTCTCACGGGTTATATTAAAGGATAAAAACAACTCGGAATTTGACACATACTCTGTGCAGGTTAACCCATCACTTCCGTTAGACATCGTAAAAGAGTCCGAAATTATGATTGGTCAAGGTGAGGATGGAGCAGAAAGGATAATTGAGTTTATAAAGTATTACCGTGGGAAAGAGCATGTTATAAATGCCATAGAAAAATTCTTCTATGACAAGGGAGTAATCATCCGTAAGGAACAAATGGTACAAATTCTCCTGCCAAAACAATATGAATCACTATCTGCCAAACTCGGCAGCACAGCAAAACTTGTTTCACACATACGGGACAACTACACGCTATTTAAAATATTAAACCTCCTCTCCGAATATCAGGACACAATAAACAAGCAGGACTCCGATATTGAGCAGTTTTTTGATTTCATAGATTATTACGACTACACAAAGAAATATGAGAATTTTTTCGCCCAATATCTAAAGAAGAGCAGCCGTTTTCTTGTAGAAAAATACAATTTTTACAACAGAACCTATCCGTTTATATTTATACTGATAAAAGGCTCAATAATGGAATACCAACGGGAAAACGAATAAAAAACTTAAGGGCATCTCTAATAACCCCACTTGGTTTCATACTCGTTCTTTTTTTCATATACTTCATCGCTGAAATTCCCACATAAACAGATTATGCTGCGGCTTTTAGCCTCTCGTCTATGACAAAGAACTACTTTGTTTGAAATGCAAGGTTATTAGAGGTTCCCTTAATTTCTATGCAAAACTTTAAATTTAATGACGCTTTTTTGTAAGAATTGTGATAATATGACCCGAATCTTCCAATAATTTATTTTAAGAGTTACATTTACTAAATTATACTGTTTTATATGCATTATGGCAGTATACTATATATACTGTTTATTGAGAATGGTAAAAAAAGTTATAACAGCAGAGACTCTTGCAAAAATACTTTTTTTCAATAGAATTTTTACATGGGGTCTCCTATAATGCGATTGTACCCCATTCTGCCACAAACAAAGGGAGTTTATGAAATGAAATACACAATACTTATACTTGCCGCCTTCTTGTTATCAAACTGTGCCCTCAAAGATGTAGTTGACATAGTCAACAACTCCGGTGATGCCGGACTACCTAAATACGATATGGACTTCGCCGTACCGGTTCTTGAGAGGACAGAAAACATGTCTGATTATCTCACAATCCCTTCGATTGTAAAAGCCGATATAACTATTCCCGACTTCCCGGCAACATGGCCCGCTCCGGCAGGTTTTGTCACTGTTGATCCGACTGAAACATCTCAGCCCATTACTATAGATTTTGACGGAGACTCTGTCAGTGACTTCACACTTACCGATATAAACTCCACCGGCAGCGGATACCTCGAACTTAGATTTTCTATCAAATTTGACGGAACAGCCGTTGCTCTCGACTCCGGAGATCTTTCCATAGGAAACATAATTATTGAAGGGACAACATATCATTTCGGCGCGCCGTACAGAGAGGGAAACAATCTCGTTTTTAGAACAACCGATCTATTTACAGCTCCAAACCTCGACATTTCACCGACAACCACAGCCCCGGTCGATCAGATCAACCTCGACCTCGGAGCGATTACATTAAATCCCGGCTCCAAAGCAGCCGGTGCAACTGCCGGGACAGTATCCATAGGAATAGGAACCTCCTTTTATTTCGGGACAGTTTTCTCCGTAAGCGGAACAACATCACCTACTGAAAAAAAACTTTACTCCATATCAAATCAGGAGATCCCTCTCACCGATGCACAAGGTGTCATCAAAAAATTCAATGTGGAACTGGATATAAAAAACACACTCCCATTCGCTCTGAACATAAAAAACGGAACGTTTACAGCCGATGACGGCACGATAATTTACCTCGAAAACAGAGGAAACACGACCATCGAAATCCCATATGGAACAGGCTCTCTCGATCTCTCAACCTCAGACAACATATTTGACAAGGGTAAAATGAAATTTGGGATGGATATATATCTGCCGGCCAGTGCTACAATAACAATATCAAACAATATGTCGATGTTTGTAAAACTCTCCATATCGGGAAGCGGCACATTCAACCTGAACAAATTGTTTTAACGGAGACAGGATTTTGAAATACATAAACAAGATAAGAAAAACATTTTTATTCCTCTTATTTTTATTACTGATAACACCGGCGTTCAGGATAAACGGAGTCAACTACACCGGATCGGCAGAATCAATAAGCTGGAACGGTGCATACACATCAGTTGCCGACGGATTTGAAGCCATGCTTTATAACCCGGCCGGTGTCTATATGACTGACAGACGGTTCGGATTAAATCTCTTCGGTTCATACGGACTCCGGGCATACAACAACGTTTTTTCGACCGACGACCTTATCGACATAGGCAAGATAGTGACGCTCGGCAACCAGGATATAACAGACATTATCACACGCAAACTCAACATCATGCCCCCTTTGGGAATGGATATGGGACTTGATATGACAGCTGCTCCCATTATGACCTATATCAAACTTGAGTCATTTGCAATCTCACTCTCCATGATCCCCAAAACCAGCTTCACAGTTACAGTCGGTAAAGAGATGTTCACAACCGTGCTGCAGGATCTCGACCTAACTAAAGAGTTAGACTTCGAGATAAAATCAACACTTCTTCAATACATAGATCTCAACTTCGGATTATCAACAAGAGCAAGATTCATAGAGAAATACGTTGCCGTGGAAGCGATATACACCGGGATAAATCTCCACGTGTACCTGCCCACCGCCTACATGAATTTCTCGGGTAAAACGACAATCAAAGCCGGCGATCCTGATCCGACCACAGGCATCTACACATACGACGCCTCATTCAAGGGAACAATAGCAGCATCGGGCAACTACATCATGTCTGCACTCCTAAAGAATGCCGGCATCAAACAGGATGCCCTCAACAACCTTTTCAACAACATGGGGACAGCGGCGTGGGGACTCGGACTCGATCTGGGATTTATAATAAAATTCAACCGGTTCGTAAGATACGGATTATCGATAACCGATGTCGGATTTCTCGTCTTCCCGGAGTCGGCGAGCGGCACACTCAAATACAAAATGAATCTGAACCCGACAAGAATGGTCGACTTCGCATACACTTTCAGAGACTCGCTCTCAACAGAGATAGCTGACAGCATAGACAGATCGACAACTGCCCAGTTTTTTATGCCGCAGACCGCGATAAGAACAGGTGTCGGGGTAACACCGATCAGAAACAAAAATCTCGGACTGATAATCGCAGCCGATCTTTCATTATCAGACCTCAACAGGATCATAAACGGAGGTTACGCAACCTTCAACTTCTCGGCAGGATTTGAACTCAGCCCGAAGATAAACTGGTTTGAGGTTCCTTTTAGAATGGCAATAAACTACAACAGCCAGGCAAACGTCGCATCTTTATCACTGGGAACAGGTCTCCACCTCGGACCGGTTGAGATGGAACTGGGACTCAAAGGATTGGAGGCACTGATATCTGACTGGGGCGCCAAAGAGTTTGCTGTCGGAGTTGACTTTAAGTTAGAGTTTTAGAGAATGGAACTGTGCCTTCTTTCAGCTCAGCATGAACTGAACTCACTGCATGTAATTGACCGGGAACACATATCGGCAAACTCCCCCGAATTACACAGTGAAATAAACACATTTCTGCCCGACTACACTCATATATTATGCGCATCCTTGTCTTACAACTGCTCGTTTAACAACTTGCCGGACTCAACACCATTCTACATAGCAAGGTACACCGCAGCCAACTTTTATAAAATCCTCTATAAAAAACTCGATGCTTTAGCCAAACTCATACTGGATAACGACAATATAATTGAGAACAAAAAATCACACTACAAAATATCGGTCAACGGCAGGCTCAAAGACAGGGAGATCGCACTCAAAACCGGCGGTTATTACATGACCCGGAACTCGCTCGTCGGGACAATCGGAGACAATTCCGGAACAAAAATCATCCTCGGCGAACTGGTCATAAAAACTAAGAGTCTCCCTGCCGTCGGGAAATACACATCATCCGCAGAACTCCACCCATTCTGCAAAGAGTGCCGGCTTTGCGTGAAATCGTGCCCGACCGGATCCCTAAAAACAGACTCAACAATCGACAAAGACCGCTGCATCCAACACCTATCCTCGACAACGGGAACAGGAAATTTACAACTCCTGATAGACAACTGGGGGAAAAGATTCTTCGGATGCACAAGATGTGTCGATGTCTGCCCGATCAACAAAGATTTGCCGGTTATCAACATCGATTCACCGGAAAAACTACCGGGATTCATAGGAGGTACATTCAACCCATTCACACTGTTAGGCAAGACAAAAGAGCAGGTAAAAGAGACTTTCAGAGGCAACCAGCTCGGAGCGGAATGGATACCTGCGGCAGCGATCATGAGAAATGCCCTCATATCTGTCTATAAATCATCCGGCGATAAAACAATTGTTGAAAACTACGTTGCAGGAATGGAAAAACTCGGATTTGACAGGGATGAAATCGCCGAAATCGAAAAATTATTAACTTTTTTATGCTGATTTGTAATCGAAAAATGATATAATTTCATTTAATAAATAATGGAGTCTAAAATGAAAAATATTATTTTTGCAGTTTTAATTATAACTTTACTCTCATGCTCATCTGACCCGCTTTTTGAGATAAAAAAGATGGCAAAGAACAGAACTCTAAAAGATACAAACTCCGAAGCCGATGTAAACAGGAAAATCTCCGCTTCTATGGAGTACAAAAAAGCTATAGATACGATGGTTGACGCTTATTCCTCATATTACGGAGTAAACAAGGATATCGGGAAAAGACTCCTCAATCTTGGAAGTTTCAAAAAGGCTGCCGAACATTTTGAAATGGCAATCGCAGTCCGGAATAACGATCCCTCTCTCTATCACGATCTGGCAGTTTCGTACGTCAATCTTTATAAGATTGAATCAAAGCAGGAGTATCTCACTCTCGCAAAAGAAAATTATAAGATCGCGCTTAACATTAATGACAAAAACAAAACATACCTTTATGACTATGCACAACTACTCGTTTTCGGTACCGGTGAGTATCCCGAAGCTATAAAAATTCTAAATGACTATGTTTATAAAAAAAATGCGAGTAATGAAACAGTTCTAAATTCTCATGACATTAACGGACACTTCTTACTCGGACGAGCCTACTATATGAATGGAGAATACGACAAGGCATATAGAACTTACACCGAGATATACCAATTTGAAAAAAACCTCTCTGAAGATCAAAAAGGAAAGCTGACAGAATTCCTAATTACGGTGGACAACGCCCGCAAGGCAGGAGCAAAATAGTGGTAGCAGATGAGATATTTGACATAGCCTTAACTTATATTTCATCAACATACAACTCCGATTTTATCGAGAAGCTCCATTCTGCCGGAACCTCAGAAAAACTCCTAAAAAAACTCTTTAAGAAGAACTCTGCTCCCAAACTCATCGACAATGAACTCATGGAACAGACAGCATCCTACGACACCCTCCTCAGGAAATCGGAGTCCGTCTATGATTATATCCTTAAATCCGGCATAAAACATATAAGATTCGATAATCCGCTTTATCCGGCAGCATTATATGAGCTGCCCGACAAACCCTTCGGCATCTTTGTGAGGGGCAGCATCGATTACAATAGTGAAAAATCGGTCTCGATAATCGGCACACGTTCTCCCGATACCATCGGCATAACGAGGACAAAGCTCGTGTCTGCTTATTATAGTTCTATGGAGTACACTGTCGTTTCCGGACTCGCAGTTGGTCTCGACTCCATCTCGCACCGGACGGCCATAGAGACTGCTGAGCAAAGCGGAATGAAGATAAATCCTACAATAGGAGTTCTGGGGAGCGGCATAGACAGGATATATCCGGCAATATCAAAAAAATTGGCAGTAAATATAATAGAATCGGGCGGCGGAATCATCTCTGAATACCCGCCCGGAGCCGTAACAAAAAAATGGTATTTCCCTAAAAGGAACAGGCTGATCGTGGGACTAACACCGTTGACAGTCATCGTGCAGACAAGAGAAAAGTCGGGCTGTATGATAAGCGCCGCCCTCGCCGCCGAGTATAATAAAGAGCTGTATGTTTACACTCCAAACTCAGACGCCGATAACGGCAACAAAAAACTCCTCGAGACAGGAGCTAAAGAGATAAAAGATCAAATCCAATGATAAATATCTTTTTCAAAATCAATTATCTCATCCGGCTTAAAGAAGATCGCTATCTCCCGCTCCGCACTCTCAACACAATCTGACGTGTGAACAACGTTACTTGCCGTATGTATAACATAATCGCCCCTGATAGTTCCGGGAGCGGCATCCTCAACTTTTGTTGCTCCGGCAAGTTTCCTTGCCAGCCTTACAGCCTCCTCAGACTCTATGACAACAAGTATCACAGGCGATGACGTTATAAAACTTACAAGATCCTTATAAAAGGGTTTGTCCTTATGTTCTGCATAATGCCGCCCTGCCTGCTCATCACTAACCATTGCCATCTTGATCGCAACAAATTTTAAACCTTTTTTTTCAAATCTCGTCAAGATCTCACCGGCAATCCCCCGTTGAATGCAATCCGGCTTAAGAATAACTAAAGTCCTTTCTATCATCATTCACATCCTGATAAAATATATATTATTTATAATCCAACTTTTGCAAGAGTAATTATCCTTTCCGGTATCCCTTTTAACCCGCATATTTCAACGGCTGCCCCCAGATCAATAGCAGCCTTCGGCATTCCCCACACTATAGAACTGCTCTCATCCTGAGCGATAGTGTGACTTCCGGCTCTCTTGAGATTAAGAAGTCCTTCCGCCCCGTCCCGCCCCATCCCGGTAAGGAGAATTGCCA
>JBFZEO010000335.1:0-2736 GCA_041306845.1 Spirochaetota bacterium | reverse complement strand
AAGGTTATTGGTCTTGAGATGGGTGCCGATGATTATGTAACCAAACCATTCTCACCGAGAGAGCTTGTTGCCCGTGTTAAGGCTGTCCTGAGGCGGTCCGGCGGCAGCGAGGAGCGTGGGAGCACAAGTGATGATGGAATTTTAACGATATCCGATGAGATTGTGATAGATAATAAAAAATATATAGTCACAGATAAAAATAAAAAAGAGATAAATCTTACAACTACCGAGTTTAAAATACTTGCGACACTTGCATCTAAAAAGGGATGGGTCTATTCAAGAGAAAAACTCCTTAACAGTGTTTGGGGGGAGGATAGGTATGTTATCGATAGAACTGTTGATGTTCATATAAAACATCTGCGGGAAAAGTTGGGTAGTGCCGGTCGTTTTATAAAGAATGTGAGAGGTGTCGGTTATAAACTTGAAGACTAAAAAATCACTATATTACAAATTTTTTGTGCGGTATTTTGTTATCGTACTTCTCCTTGTTGTGTTAATTATATCTTTTTCCTATGAAATAATCAAATCAACTATTCAAACCAGTATGGCAAAAGATCTTGAGAATAATTGCATTCTCATAGCAGATGCTCTTTATGATAGCGTTATTAAGGATGATAGGAATTTTATTAATATTAACTGTAAGAAATATTCACGTAAGATTGGTATGCGTGTGACTGTTATTAATAGTGTTGGTAATGTTCTCGGTGAGAGTGATAGTGATTATGTTGGGATGGACAATCACATTGACAGGCCGGAAATCCTCTCTGCTATCAGGAATAGGGGCGGCGTGGCAGTTCGGTTTAGTAATACTCTAAAATCAAGATATATGTATGTTGCTTATCCTTTTTTTGGTGAGAATGGGATTATAGGTTTTGTCAGACTGAGTATACCGGTTGATAGGGTAAATAAGTCTCTAAATTTGTTCATCAGGCAGATTCTTGTTTTGTCGGTTGTACTATTGGCTGTGGCTCTCTTTATCATTCACAGAACTACTAAATCGTTTACAGATCCGGTAAAAGAGTTGTCGGCGGTTTCCCGAAGGGTGGCGATGGGGGATTTTGATTCTCAAGTCTACACGGATGAAGATAATGAGATTGGCGAACTGATTAAAAATTTTAACTATATGACGTTAAGATTAAAAGAGTTGTTTAGTGAGGTTGTTTCCGACAAGGAACAGGCTGAGAGTGTTTTCAGGTCGATTAGTGAGGCTTGTTTTGTTATAGATAAGAGCGGTATAATCAAGAATGTTAATGATAGTTTTGTTTCACTTTTCCCGGATGCTGTAAAGGGGCGTTACTATTGGGAGATTGTACGTAATTTTGAGATTTTGACTTTAATGAAAAAAACGGGTAAAGATAATCTGAGTAGTGTAAAAGAGATAATTTTCGGTGATAAACATCTCCTTTGCAGTGCTAATTTTATAATGGCAAATAAAGAGATGATTTTAATAATATCGGATCTCACCGAGGTTAAGAAACTCGAGAAAATCAAGAGGGATTTTGTCGCAAATGTCTCTCATGAACTACGGACACCTTTGACTGCGATAAAGGGATTTATCGAAACCATCCTTGAAGATAACAAGGTTGATGATGGGGAAACTTTAGAGTATCTTAGGATCATTTCAAGGCATTCTGAGCGGCTTATTAACATTGTCAATGATCTCTTGCTCCTTTCGTCTCTGGAGGATGGGAATGGTAAAGTTGAGTTTGAAAATATTGATCTTATCAAGTTGATTGAGAGCATAAAACCCCTATTCACCCAGAGGATAAGTGATAAAAATCTGGAGTTCTTCGCAAATGTAGGGGTAGGGGCAGAGTTTGTTAATGGAGACAGATTTAAGATTGAACAGTTATTTATAAATATGATAGACAATTCTATTAAATATACTGATACCGGAAAAATATCGATAAATACTTCACTGTCGGATGATAAAAAATATTTGAATATAATCTTTGAAGACACCGGGATCGGGTTCCCATCGGAGATTGGCGAGAGACTGTTTGAAAGATTTTTTGTTGTTGATAAGTCCAGATCAAAGAAATCAGGCGGGACTGGGCTTGGTTTATCGATAGTCAAGAGGATTGTAATGCTTCATGGCGGTAAAATAAGGGTTAATAGTCAACCCGGTAAAGGAACGATATTTATTGTAACTTTACCGGTTGATAATGGTGTTACATTGCCTGTTCAATTTCAGAGTTAATAGATATAATCTTTTGCAGATCATCTCCTATATTTTCCAGAATTTTTATAATCTCGAGGAAAATAAGTCCGTTGCTGACTATGCTCTTACCATGTTTCTTTTTCATAACAGAAACTGTGTGTTTTTTCATTTTCCAATAATATTTATCTATCTCATCCTCAGCATGACTGCTCAATTGAAGTATTTCTGCCTCATTACTTTCAGGAAGTTCTTTTACATATTTAAAGAGTGTATTGATCTTTTTTAGGAATTTCTCTATCTCATCATCATTTTTTATAAATACATTAAAATTTGTTATCTCTGATTTTTTTACAAGTGATGAGATCTTTTCACATTGATATGAGATGTTAGAAAGAACTTTTGTGTGCAGTGTAAGTTTATTTATATCTTCAGTTACCTTGCCGGATATATTCGATGTCATCATACTGTTGAGAAAGGTTACAATTACCGTTTCATGCTCAACAGTATCCTCTCTATTTTCTTTTATTTTAGAAAAAATATTATCCTTGTGTTCAGCATCTGTCAGCAGTTTGTTT
>JBFZEO010000333.1:0-3910 GCA_041306845.1 Spirochaetota bacterium | reverse complement strand
TGAGAAAAAGAACGAGTATGAAACCAAATGAGGTTATTAGAGATGCCCTTTAGACAGTTAATTTGATCCGGGGCAAAGGTGACAAATTTCGTTTACAGTCGTATTCTCCTTAAGAAAAAGTCTTATATTTTCTATCGTTGTTCCTGCTATATTTTCAAGAGCTTCTTCGGTAAAAAAAGCCTGGTGTGACGTCACGATCACGTTGTGGAATGTGAGAAGTCTTGCTAAAACATCGTCGTCAAGGTGTGTACCGGATAGATCCTCAAAGAAATAGTCGGCCTCCTCCTCATAAACATCGAGTCCGGCAGAACCGATCCTTTTTTGTTTAAGTGCTGCTATAAGATCTTTAGTGTTTATAAGGTGTCCTCGCGATGTATTTATGAGCATAACGTCAGGTTTCATCACATCAATTGTTTTAGAATTTATCATATGAAAACTTTCCTTAGTAAGCGGGCAATGGAGCGATATGATATCCGAGTTTTTATAAATATCTTCAAGGGAAGTATATTTTACATCGGGATCCTTTAAAAGTTCTTTGTCCGGATAAAGATCGTATGCCAGAATTTTCATTCCAAGTCCCTTAAGAATGTTTATCAGTATTCTCCCGATTTTACCTGTTCCGACGACACCGGCTGTTTTGCCGTACATGTCAAATCCGAGGAGTCCGTTTATATTAAAATTGTTGTCCCTAACCCGGTAATATGCCCTGTGAATTTTACGGTTTAGTGTCATCATCAGGGCAAGAGCGTGTTCGGCAACGGCATAGGGAGAATACGCAGGCACCCTTACTATTTTTATCCTGCCCAGAGCAGATTTCAGATCAACATTGTTAAAACCGGCGCACCTTAGAGCTACCAATTTTACATTGAATTCTACCAGTTTATCTATGACTGAACTTGAGACGGTATCATTCACAAAAACACAAACGGCATCTGCCCCTTTAGCAAGCGTAACTGTGTCCTCGGTTAGTTTTTCCGAGTAAAATTTAATTTTAAAATTGTTCTTAGATTTTTTATTCACCTCTTCAAACGATTTTATATCATAAGGTCTGGTATCGAAAAATGCTATTTTTATATTACTGTTCATTTTAATCCCCCATATTTTTTTTCTCATGAAAAGCGCATGCTTATATAATAATATCTTGCTGCTGATTATGGAAACAAATTCTTATGGAAGGGGATAATAATTAATGTTATAAAATTCGGATATGGATGTTATACTGCTTGCTGCCGGCTTTTCGAGGCGGTTTGGAGATTCTCTTCCCAAACCCTTTGTCAAGATTGCCGGTAAACCGCTCATTTTCTATCCGCTTTTCACGTTGCAGCGGTCAAAGTTGATTGATAGGATCCTCGTTGTGATCTCGCCTGAGGCTGAGGGAATGTTTAGTGCTGTCAGAAATAAATATCTTAAGAAGATTACGAAAATAACCGCTGTTGTTCACGGCGGCAAGGAGAGGCAGGACTCGGTATTTAACGGATTAAATTTTCTCTCCGCTTCCGGTCACGGGGATATAGTTGCCATTCATGACGCAGCCAGACCATTCCTCAAAGAAGAACTTCTCGAGACACTAAATCTTGCCGCGAGAGAAACCGGCGGGGCAGCTCCGGGGATAAAAGTTGTGGACACAATAAAATCGGTAGACGGTAATTCTATAGTTGCCGGGCATTTGAAACGGGATGAACTTCGTGCGATTCAGACGCCCCAGGTTTTTGTTTTTGATAAACTTTTTGATGCTTATAAAGGGTCTATCGGTTCCGGAGTTAATTTTACAGATGATAACGAGATATTTGGAGTCGCCGGGTGGAATGTTAAAGTTGTCGGCGGCGATAGTGACCTCTTCAAGGTTACATTTAAAGAGGATATGATAAAAGCCCGTCATGTTTTAGCAAAAATGAGATCATATTATAAATAGGGGATTTTTTACATGGATGATTACAGAATCGGTTCAGGATACGATATCCACAGGTTTTCACGGAGCGGAGTTTTTATTTTGGGAAATGTGGAGATCGATTTTAAAAAGGGGTTTAAAGCCCACTCGGATGGGGACGTACTTATCCATTCCCTCATAGACGCACTGCTGGGCGCATCGGGATCGGGTGATATCGGCAGGCATTTTTCAGACAAAGACCCTCAGTTCAAAGGGATCAACTCGGCAATCCTCCTTCAAAAGGTGATTGTAATTGTGAAGGAGAAGGGGTTTTCTATTGTAAATGCCGACATAACTGTAATTTGCGAAAAACCAAAACTTGCCCCGCACATTGACTCCATTAACAAGAGGCTTGCCGAACTCCTTGGCATCGAGAGAGAGAGGATCAACGTAAAAGCTAAGACTAAAGAAAGGTGTGACGCTGCCGGCAAAGGTAAGGCAGTTGAGGTATATTCCACGGTACTCTTAAAAAAATAAAAATCATAAATTAAACGGAGTTTTTATGGATAATGAAGAAAAAAATAAGACACTCATAATAATTTGTGAGGACGATCATACAACGGCGCACCTGATTAAAACAATTCTTGAGATAAATTCTTACAACTGCCTGACTGCCGAGAACGGATATATCCTGCTTGATCTTATGAAGGAGCATAAACCTGATCTTGTTTTGCTGGACCTTATGATGCCAGTTATCGACGGGATAGCGACTCTCAAAGAGATAAAGAAAATTGAAGAGTATAAAGAGATCCCTATAATAATCCTCACTGCTATGGCTGATTCAAATATAATTAAAGAGGGGTTTGAATCGGGATGTTTTGATTTTATATCAAAACCGTTCAAAAATCTTGAACTGATAACAAGAATTAATTCAGCCATTAAGAATCAGAAACAAAAACAATATCTACTTAAGAATAAGGAAAAACTTGAGGTAATTAATTCTAAGATTATAAAGCAGTCGAGTTATTATGAAACTCAGAATATTCAGCTTAAAAAACTTGATGAGATTAAAGATAATTTTATAGCAAGTATTACTCATGATTTTAAGACTCCATTGACATCTATAAGATCGGTGTCGGAGCTTATTTATGAAAATCCTGAGGTGACTCCCGAAAAACTTAAGAGTTATATGGAGATAATAATCGATCAGGTTGATACAATTTCCGGAATTATACAGGCAACTCTTAATTCCATAAAAAAAATAAATGCGATGTCCGAGACTAAAAAGGAAAATTTAAATATCGAGAGTTTCTGCAGCAGTATAGTTGATAATTATTCTACACTGGCAAAGATGAAGAATATTTTGTTTGAATTTAGGTTTAATTCTGAAGTGGATACGATTTGTGCCGATCCGGTGAAGGTGAAGGAGATCCTTTATAATCTTTTATCGAATGCTTTAAAATATACTGAAAAAGGGAGCATAAATTTCACAGTGACATCTGACAGTAGTAAAATCTATTTTTCAGTTTCAGATACGGGAATTGGGATCCCGCCTGATAAAATAGATAATATCTTTGATAAGTTTTATAGAGTTAATGATAAATCTGACGTTAACGGTGACGGATTGGGTTTGTATATATCGCGCAAGATAGCTCAGGCGCACAATGGCGATATATCTGTAACATCGGAAGCCGGAGCCGGTTCTAATTTCATATTCTACATACCAATTAATGATTGTTAAAGGGATGCAGGATGATTGCGAATGAGACCTTCCAGTTAGCAAAATCTAAGGAAAGTTTAACTACGAACAAGGAAGAAAAGTCAGAAGAAAGTTTAACCGCCAAAGAACGCGAATGCACGTGATTTAGAAAAGCTTGAAGAAGTTTAACACGGAGGGCACGAAGGAAGAAGGAAGCAAGAAAGAAAAGTCTGGTGAAAGTTTTGCTGTTGTCTTGGGATAAATTGGTAGGACGAACACTGATTACCAAAACCCCATCCCCATTCCAAATTTTACCCCCCGATATAGCCGGCGCGACCAACCTT
>JBFZEO010000332.1:0-6329 GCA_041306845.1 Spirochaetota bacterium | reverse complement strand
TAGTATTCAATATCGTTTTGCTCATAATCTAATACAATATAACCAGCATTCATCTTCTTTTCTCCTTTTGCACAAAGTCAGGAAACGATTCATTGTTTCCTGCGTAGTGTCCGTATAACATTTATTATCCCGAGTCCACCATATTAAAAAAAATGGTAAAATTCCTGCAAATTATACAACAAGAAATCACAAAAAACAAATTAATAGTAATGACTATTCTGCATAATAATAAAATTATCTTGATTATGCGGAGTAAATAATAATCAGGAGATACAAATATGGAGTTTTTAGAGTTTCTAATAAGCAGGTTTCATTATCCGGAAAAAAAAGCATTCTACCTCAACAAATGGGCTGAAAGTTATATAAACCATATCGGTAAAATACAGAAAGAATTATCCTCAAAAAACGCTATGGATGATTTCCTCAGACACTTATCAAAAACAAAGGAAACATGGCAGATTGAACAGGCAGAAACGGCGATTCAGTTATTTGTTCAATATTCTAACGAAAAAAATAAAAAAATTCCGATTAAAATCAATGAATGGGAACTCGCAAGTGAGGAGTTCAAGAGAATCTCAAAGATTAAGCATTTATCGTCAAGTACTGTAAAATCATATAGAGGATGGATTAAACAATTCATTGAGTTTTGTAATCAGATCCAGCCTGATAAACTTACTCCAAATTATGTAAAGGATTATCTGTCCTATTTGGCGTTAAATAAAAAAGTTTCATCATCCACACAAAATCAAGCATTCTCTGCATTATTGTTTTTATATAGAAATATACTCAATATACCTTTAGAAGGACTTGAAGATACTCTCCGTGCAAAAAAAAGCCAATACCTCCCTGTAGTTTTGTCAAAAGCAGAGATTAAAACTATATTCTCACACCTTCATGATGAACATTTGTTAATGTCATCACTCATTTACGGCGGGGGATTACGATTAAATGAATGTATTACTCTGCGTATCAAAGACATTGATTTTAAACGCGGGGTGATTAATATCAATGCATCAAAAGGTGACAAAAGCAGAGCTACAATACTACCGGAATCTGTAGTTCCCAATCTCAAAAAACATATAGAAACAATTGAAAAATATTATAAAAAAGATAGAAACGACAATATTAGCGGAGTTGCACTACCCAAAGCGTTATCCCGTAAATATCCCAATGCGTCAACAGAATGGAGATGGTTCTGGCTGTTTCCCGCAAAAAGTCTTTCTATAGACAAAGAGGAAAATTGTATCCGGCGCTATCATGTAAGTCCCTCAACACTTCAAAAAGTTTTTAAACAGGCACTCGATAAATCGGGCATAACAAAAGCTGCAAGTGTTCATACACTGCGCCATAGTTTCGCAACCCATCTCTTAGAAAATTCTTATGACATCAGAACCATACAGGAACTTTTGGGTCATGCTAATCTTGATACAACGATGATATACACTCATGTTGCAAGTAAAAATAAACTCGGAGTAAAAAGTCCGATCGACCAGTAGCACATTTAACTGACTAAAGAGCACCTATAATAACAAAAAAATATCCATCCATAAAAGAAAATTGCTCCATGGATGGATAAATTTACTTAATTAATGACAATCATCATGATGATCGTGATTACAACTTACTTCTCTATCAGAGAGTTTTCCGTCCACGTACAATTTTATTATCTCATCACAGCCGACACATTCCACGCCGCGGATAACATTAATACCGTGTGAATTAAAAATGTTAACGGCACTCTGACCGATCCCGCTAACAATAATCGTCGTCGCTTTCTGTTCATGAAGCCACGCCGGGATAACTCCGGGAGCATGAGGCGGAGGAACAAGTTCATTCACCTTTTTAGCGTCCTTCCCATTCACCTCAAAAAACACAAATTTTTCCGAGTGTCCGAAGTGTCCGCTCACGACTCCGCTTTCTACTGGGATTGCAACAAGTTCCGTTTTCGATACTGTCATCTTTTTTTCTCCTACATTTTTCTCGCCGTTCATTTTTGTGAGAATGGCATCACCGATTTGATTCATAATCTTACCGCCTGCAGATTCACCATAATGATACACATATGGTTTACCGCTGTCCCCGGCATTCACAACATCGGCATCGAGCGGGATCTTGCCCAAAACATCGATACCAAAATCTGCCGATGCCTTATCAACGCCGCCGGTTTTAAATATATCCGAGTTCTTGCCGCAATGAGGACAGATAAATCCCGACATATTCTCAACAATCCCGAGGATATTTAAATTAAGTTTTTTAGCAAAGTTTATCGACTTACGCACATCAAGAAGCGCAATATCCTGCGGCGTTGATACGATAACTGTTCCTGTCACATCATTAATCAGCTGGATAACACTTAGCGGCTCATCGCCAGTTCCCGGAGGACAATCAACAACGAGAAAGTCAAGCTCAGGCCAGCTTATCTCGGCAAGAAGCTGTTTAATAACACCCATCTTAGCCGGACCTCTCCATATCACAGGATCATCGGGATTCTCCAGCATATTAGCAAGAGATACCACATAAAAATTAGAGAGCGCCTCTATAGGATACGCTTTACCATTCTCATCAGCAACGATCCTCTTATCCTCAACTCCGGTCATCTTAGCAGCAGACGGCCCGTGAATATCAACATCGAGAAGCCCGACACTAAACCCCTGCAATGCAAAGTAATAGGCAAGATTTACAGCAACAGTACTCTTGCCAACCCCGCCCTTTCCGCTCATAACTACGATTTTATGCTTAATTCGTCCCATATTTTCCTTAAGCATTTGATCCGCTTTTTCCATTATCCACCTCTTATTTGTAACTCTTTATAATTTCATCGATAGAAATAACGTTCTTTATCATCACTATTTCCACCGGTTTATCCTTAAAAACATCCTTTGCCTTTGGACCAAAATCGATTGTTACGATTTTATTTACATTGTGTTGCAGGAATGCAGCGCTCGTATTAATCCCGGCACCACCCGGTAACTTCGCATTCTCACTATTATCAAAAATCTCCAGCTTATTCGCCGAGGTATCATAGATAGCGATCTTTTCACATCTTCCGAACACATTAGAAATCATCTTTCCGTCATTAGTTGGTATTCCTATAATCATTTTAGTAACTCCTTTATATTTTTAGTCAATTCTTCGATCTCTTTTTTTAGAATGGGATCCTCTGTTTCAGTTATTATTTTTTTCTCGCCAAGCAGCCGGTAAAACTCTTTGTTGAATGATATTCTGCCGGCGACAGTGAGAGACCGGCGTTCCAGCTCATTTTGTATCCGCTCCTCAAGCGGATAATTCTCACCGGCTTTATTTATCACAGTGATAACTTTAAATTTCTTATCCTTAACAAGTTCCATGAGCTTCAGTGCATCTGCAAATCCGCTCTCCGTCGCTTCAATGATAACAACAAGCAGATCAATCCCTGACAGCGCCGAAATTACCGGACATCCTGTCCCCGGAGGTGCGTCTATTACAGCGTATTTATAGAGATTATCTTTATACGCATTTTTCTTCAATTCATTGATAAGTTTACCGGAGTTATCCTCTCCCGGTTTGAGCTTAGCATAGTAAAGCGGTGTGCCATAGATCGAGGTCGCCCCATACAGATCGCCGCAATGATTTTCTGATGATAAGATTGCTTCCGGTTCACATACATCGGAACAGGCTCCGCATCCCTCACAGCTATATTGATTAATCGCATATTTACCATTCACCATAACAACAGCGTCAAACCTGCAAACTGCCTCACATCGACCGCATAGCTTGCAGAGTTCAGGACGAATGGCATAAGTGCGTCCCGATATAAACGGAGTCGTCGAGATCATTTTATCCTCAAGAATTATAAAACAGTTGGAGGCATCAACGTCACAATCTATCATTATAGAATCTGAGGCAACTGATTTATAAAAGGCTGCCGCAACAGATGTTTTACCGGCACCGCCCTTACCGCTAGCAAACGCTATTTTAAACATAAAATCTCCTTCTCGATAAATTGAGCGACCTCATTCATTGCAGAGTTCACCTCTTTGATCGATAAGAGATCACCGGCTTCCGAGTAGATATCGTGTATCTCTTTACTGTAGGGTATTTTTGTGAGAATGTGAATATTGTGTTTAACGCAATACGATTCCGTCAAACTTGCTGCGCCCCGACTTTTATTAATTATTACCCCAAAAGAAATCTTCATCTCATTAAGGACTTCAATTGTCAGCAGAAAATCGCTGTATCCGAATGGAGAATCCTCTGCAACAACAATACAATAATCAGTTGCAGCTACGGCATTTACCATCGGGCAGGTTGTCCCCGGCGGACAATCATAGATTATAAGATCGTTTTCTTTACTCTCTGCATATTTTTTTACTTTCTTGATAAGATAAGCAGTTCTGATATCACCCGACTTCAATAATCCCTCTATAAAAAGATGATTTCCCACTTTGTATTCGCTGATAATCCCTGTCTCATCAGCAATTGTTGTTATTGCCTCTGTCGGACAATTATCAAGGCATCGCAAACAGGATTTGCAAAGTTCTTTAAAAAGTACAACTTTGTTACCTATAATTCCGATCGCCTTGTAATTACATTTTTCGACACAAGTTCCGCAGAGTGTACATCTTGCCTCGTTTACGACAGGGAGCTCTGCAAAAACAGGCTTCCACATATGTGGTTCCTTCTCTTTTATAAACAGACCAGCATCAGGACACTCTACATCGATGTCGGAGAGGATTACATTCATTTTTTTTCTAATAATATTAAATAGCGATACGGTCACAAGAGTTTTTCCTGTACCGCCCTTACCGCTTGCTACCGATAATTTCATATTAATCCTTGAAAGTCCAGGCTGTCTCAAAAGTGATTTTAAATATCATAAAGATACTCCTCTGGTCAACTTTTGAGACAGTCTGGTATTTTTTTATTTCTCAGTCGTACACTGTGATAGCTTCTTTTCTATCTCCTGTAATCGCAGAGTCAAAAAATCCTTTTGACTTTTTAACGATTCCGGGGTATTATTGTTGCTGATGTTTAAATCTCCGGAGGGGGAAAAGTTGCCGCTTGATCCTCTCCAATTTCTTTTACCCATTCCTCTGCCGCACCCGGCACCCCCTCGACCTCTTCCATAGATCATATTATTGCTGTCATTACCGCCACCGCACGTACCAAGACCTCGACCCGTACCTGGTCCATCGTTATTAGGACCCATTCCATTAAAACCCGGCATACTTGCCTCCTTATGTTTATTTATTTTTATGAATGTCGCGACCATTCAAAAATTATTATTTTACAAATGTATAATATCCCCACCATGTTTCAGAGAGACCTCAACATTTTTAAGATATTTCATGCTGTCTGTTCCGGTACAATGCATAGGATAAACAATCTTCGGTGAAAGTTTTTCAACCTCACTGCACACCATCCTTTTAGTTTCCTCAGTCTCTTTTGACAGATGAAAACCGCCGATCAAACTTTTTATGTGACATCCGTTAAAACGCTCCATAGCCGTTTTTGCGATATTAGTTATACCGCGATGGGCACAACCGGTGATGACGGAGATATCCACCCCATTCTTGACAACCATAAAAAGTTCATCACAAAAAGTATCCTGCCTTTTAAAAAAACCTTTTTTTATATAAAGATTATTAAAATGTGTATCATCATAATTACTTATCTCTATCTCCGGTACAACAAACACACCCGGAACAATCTCAGTCACCGATTTCATAATCATCGACCGATTCCTGACAAGTTTCTTTGAGAATGGAACCCCTATGTACCGATCTTTATTGTACCTTTTTGCAAACAGACCATTTTTATATAAAATCTTTGCCTTGCTATTCTCGTTAACAAACGCCTCAACTCCACCGGTGTGATCGTAGTGACCATGACTTAGAACAAGATAATCAACATCATCAAGTCTCACTCCAAGCACTTTCGCATTATCGATTAACTTTGACGATTGTCCTGCATCAAAAAGTATTTTATATCCGCCGGACTCGATTAAAAGGGACAATCCGTGTTCGACAGCCAGATTATCTTCGGCAGACTCATTCTCCATAAGAATGGTTATTTTAGCATGTTCCATCTATATCCTCCTTATCCTTATCTTTATCAACGCAGTTATCGCAATTTGGAGGTATATTCCCATTCATACGGCCGCCGGCACATCTCGGACATCTTGAGTGTTTCCTTCCATATACAACATTACCGCCCTCTATCATGAGCTCTTTACCCTCGATGATCGCCTCAGCTATCTTTCTCCGGGCACTCTCAACAAGCCGTGTAAATACAGGACGTGATATCCCCATCAAACCGGCACACTCCTCATGCGGCAAACCCTTATAGTC
>JBFZEO010000331.1:0-3489 GCA_041306845.1 Spirochaetota bacterium | reverse complement strand
AAGTTAAGTATTGATCCGTCAGATGTTGCCATTAAGAATGAGATTGATGCTCTTTTACCGGAAATTATCTATTACATGGAGAAAAGTCTCGGCATGAATTTCTTAAACAGAATTACCCATTATTATAATATATGCTACATTAATCTGACCGGCGACAGCGGGCGGGTTTACAATGCGGTGAGAGATTTTTATGAGTCGGAGATTATCCTTGCTTACGGCAGGAGCAGGCGTGTGGCTATGGAAAAGATAAGAATTTCATTCACAGATAACGGTAACGAGCTGACTGCCGGCGGCGGAATAGAGCACCTTAATGTAAATACCGGATTTATCAGTGAAACGGTAAAAAAGATAGCATCCTCTGACGGAAGTAATGCCGAGGTAAGGGAAATTTTAAATACAGATCGTGATATCTTATTCAAGGCGTTTACTCCTGATAAATGATTTATATGATATTCGGGAAAGCAAGTTTAGATGTTTGAGGATTATATATGACAGGAAGTTCGATGGTTAAGTTATGCATAGTGTGTCTGCCTTTTATATTTTTCATATTATCGTGCAAGAGTGTAGGTGGGAATGGGAGTGTGGTCTCGGGATCATCGAGGAGCAGCGGTGCTTATGACGGTATTTTTGAAAAAGGTTTTTATACCAACAATGATCTCGGGCTCAAGATTCACTTTGATTCTGATTGGGTTATAAAATCGAAGTTTGTCCATTTTAATAAGAGCGAGAGGAAATACAGTACCTATCTTGATAACGGAACTTCAGTTCTTCTTTTTACGGGATATAACGAGGTTCGGGAGATCGGATTGAGATGTATAGCCGAAAGACTCAATACAACTCCGGAGAAGCACTTCAATTATCATGATTCAAAATTTGGTTCTATGATATCGAAGTACAAGATAACATTCAAAAAAAAAGAGAGTACAACCTACCGCGGAGTTGAGGGGTATAGAACTGTTATGGAGACAAAGATAAATCCAAACAACACATTCATATTTGACTCGATTTATTTTAGACGGGGTGAGATTAATTATAAACTCGATGTGTGGATAAAAGGTTCAAAGTACGAAAGTGCCGTTGATGTCATAACGGGGATTTATAATTCTATAGACTTTATTGATATTAAAAAATAAGATTTCGCCGCTTTTATAAGTGCAATTCTGATATACGATGGAGGTATTTTTGCTGGATAAAAGAGATGGATTTACTACTATAGAAGGTTTGATTGCAATAACAGCATTGATTACATCTCTTGTTATCGGAGGTTTTGCTTTACGCAGTAATTTAATCTTACTGATAATTTATATGGCTGGTATTATTGTGTTTTTTACAATTTACGGTAATAAACTCTGCCGATACTGCAAAAAAAGTTGTCCGTGCAATCCGGATTTCAAATTCTGGAAACAAATCTTTAGAAAGAAATCTTAAAAGTTCCTCCGGGAGCCCGTTTTTTTAAATTATTAAGAAATTCTTTGATCATTTTTTATATGTTCTTATCTTATAAGAAATGTACCGTCTTTGTACGACACTTTGCTGCCGTCGATGGTGAATATAACTATAGAATTATCAAGTGACGCAGTGTCGTTTACTATGAGATATCTGGTGCCTCTGACAGTTCTCTCCCGATAGTTGTGGAGATGTCCGCTTATGTAGCAGTCTGTGTCATATTTGTCGTTAAGGGCGATGACAGATGCGCTCTCCTCCGGCTCCGGTGTCGCGGTGAAGCTCTGCAAGTCGTCGTCGATCGGGCTGTAGTGTGTAAAGACGAGTTTTATTCTCATGTGGGCTTTGAGTCTCTTAGTGAGCCAGTCTTTTTGACCTCCTCCAAGCAGTCCGTTCGCGGTGTCGGTGAATATGAATCTTGTCCCGCCGATATCGAAGCTGTAAACCGTTCTACCGAAAACTCTTTTATAGTTATCGTATCCGTTGTTATATATATCGTGGTTTCCGATAACGGGGTAGTAGGGGATATTGAGATTGTTGAGGTCATCTTTTACCATTCTAAACTGAGCGGCTGTTCCTGCCTGAGTGATATCCCCGAGCAGTATTATAAAAGATATTTTATTCTCGGAGACTTTTTCGGAGATTTTTCTGAAATATTCAGGATTAGTTTTGTAGTAATGAGTATCGCTTATCACCGCGAAATTGTATGGTTTTGAGGCATCAACTACCGGTGCGGAGAAATTTGTGCGGTTGTTTCTATCGTCAAATCTCTCATTTACCGGAAGTGAAACGAGTATCGATCCGCCGTCTAAGTACTCGCAGGCGCTTAGTGTGAGAATGGTTAAAAGTGCACTGATAAATTTTATAATATGCGGCATACAACCCCTATGGACCACCTCAGTCCGTCATGGTAACCGGCAAGCGAACCTGCCCCGGCAAAGCTGTGTGCTATGATGCAATAAAGGCCTGCGTATTTGTTAACCATATACACATTCTCAAAACTCACCTCAAAGTATCCGGTGCTTACCGGTAGTCCATCGCGGCGGTTGCCGATCCTGATGGTGATTGCGTCTTTGTCTGCTATGTTAAAAGTCTGCGTTATCTCGTAAACAAATATGTGATCCCACTTGTAATCGGTTCCGTAAACTGTCCCGTTACCGTAGATGTCATAATCGGTGACTCTGTGGCAAAAACCGGCGTTAAATCCGGTTATAGAGACGTTTTTGACTGGAACTTTAAGTGCGATACTCCAGTAAGTATCAAACAACAGCATGTCGTATCTTGCGTAGTTTGTGAATGAGTTGGTAAGCGAGATATCGATAAATTTGAGCGGAGTTATACTTATCCGGTGGCTGACACTGTCCACATATGGGGAGAGTCCGATAATTTTGAGTCTCCAGCCGGTTGTTATCAGTTCCGATAGTTTAAAGTTGTTATCATTTTCAAAAAACACCGTTCGGCGTACTCCGTCTATATATTCGTAGCCGATCCCTGTTGAGGTTGTTATGTAGTGAGGTGAGAATAGAAATCTGTTCAGTCCGAGTTCTATTCTCCCTTTCATAAGAGGCGATGCATCTGTGGGATACAGGTTTTGCATGCCGCAGATCGTCACCAAAAAGATAAACAAAAAAATGCGGAGGAAAACTCCATCAGTTTTCATTTGTATCCAGTCCAAGATATTTTATGACCAGTTTTATGTCTTCCCACACATCTTTTTTTAGAGGAGACTTATCTCCGCCGTTCCTTAGGATATATGAGGGATGATATGTAGGGACAACTTTTATTCCGTTGCGGTCATACATTTTACCTCTCATCTTGGTGATGCCGATCTCGGTTTGCAGAATGAATTTTGTTGATGGATTGCCGAGCGTGATGATGACCTCCGGTTTTATAATGTCTATTTGACTCTCAAGGATATGGCAGCAGCATTCGACTTCCCCCTTTTCCGGCGGTCTGTCCCGCTGTCCGGCTCCGTCTATAGTAGGACGGCACTTTAGGATATTTGCAATGTAGACTTTTTCTCTCGGGATTTTTAGTCCTTTTTCT
>JBFZEO010000330.1:0-5204 GCA_041306845.1 Spirochaetota bacterium | reverse complement strand
AAGTCTTTTCAGAATTAAAGGATTGTGTACTCGTTGAGTTCATTGACGTGGAGACGCATCTCGTTGAAGTAAATTTGTTATTTAATCTTGAACTTATCATGCTATGTCCGGAGAGTCAATTTTGCGTTTATTAAGTTTACGCAGCTATAATTAAACCCAAACACACATTCTCAAGACGTTGGAAACTGATCCTCCATCTGATGAAACGACTCGAAATAGGACTCCTGACAATAAATCGTGACCTTGACCCGCAAACAATCAAAGAAGTTCTTAAACCTGAGGCTTTTGACAGAAAAAAAAGTATCGATCAAAATAAAAAAAGGACAATGAAAATCCACAAGGAGATCGATGGACGTTCAATCGACCTCAACAGTCCGGGATCAACCAGAAAAAAAATCGTCACCGCATATAAAGAGAGCTGCGTTTTTGTAGGTTGCGTTATGGAAAAGAAAGAAAATATCTCAAGCAAAGATATCAGGCAACAGACAGGATTGGATTCCGCAAAATTAACAAGGATTTTTAAACAAAATTATTACGGGTGGTTTGAACGCACCGGCAGAGGAATGTATCTGCTTAGTGGAAAATGGCACGAAGACAAACTAACACACAAAGAACTTTATGACATATACAAATCAAAAGCATCAGAGATTACAGAGTAAACGTATCAAGATCTACTATCTCTTTTATATAAGTCTTTCTCAACTCTTCAATTATTAAAGATGCAAGATGCCTTATCTCAAAATGCGCCTCTTTTGAATATCTTAAGGATATAAAATTTATAAGAGATCTGAGATTTATAGACATAGTAAGATTTGTCCTAAAATTCTCCGGCAAAAAATATTTTATTTCGTCATTTCTTATTCTTTTTGACAAAACATAGTCAGATAACTGAGTCAATCTACTCTTACAATACGCCTCATATTCGGGCTGGACAGATGCATCAGAGAACTCCGGTATAACAAAATACTTTTCTATCGGATCAGCCGGATTTATTTTCTGCAATGTAAATCTCGTCGATTCCACTGTGTAACTCGCTATTCTATGACGGCATAATTCCTGTAAACACAACCTGGAAATACCGGATATGTCAAAATTTACAGTGATATGTTCCAGAACAGACTCATGCTTATAAACAAAGCCAACTTTCTTAACTAAAGAGAGCGAGGATTTTTCGTTCTTATAAGGTTTAGCCACCGCATTTATTGCAACACTTTCCGGGGTGCAGTGTAGAATGGTAACTTTGATGTTTTTCATAATTATTTATTCCTTAACTATTGCTGGTTTTAACCGAAATCAATTTATTGTAATCCGGAAATTTAATATTGGAAACACTTTTCTTAATTTTCTTCGGTCGATTTTCATAAAAGGTTATACCCGATTTTTCCAGAAAGTCAAAAAATATTTTTGATTTACCCTCTGGTATTAAAAACACACTATCCTTCTTTATTTCATACGCTTCAACCATATTATTATCAATGAGCTTGGATATAATTTTGCCCTTTTCCTGTGTTTCACAAAAGAATATAGTTCCGGTTACATAAAAATGGGATCCGAATTTATCAAACCATTGACTTATTGTTGTATCTACATTCGGAGCAAGAGTTATATCAAACTGAGAAATAAAATCTTTAAAATCCTTAAACGAGTATCCGTTGTAAACCGCCCTTTTAACAGAATGCGGGCTAATTTCATATTCTGCAAATTTATCATATTTTATATAATCAGAGAATAGTGACGGCTTATAGAGATTATCACTCGTTGCATCTGAATTAACAAAAATAGTATAGTTAGAGCTTATCGTCAATGTCATCTCTTTTGTAGTGCTTTCAGAATAGTAATTTACGATTATATCATCACTATTTTCCGTAAAGAGTCCAATTACAGTCATAAGCCTTATAAACATTTTATAATCAAGATGGTAAGGCACATCATCAATTTCTGTCAATAACAATGCATTTATCCATAGCCGTTTTAGAACTTCTTTATTTATAGAGAATGATTTTTTCTCGTTGTAGCAGAATTTCACAATGTGATAAAAATATGGAGCAATTACCTTCAAGAGACTTAGCGCCTTCTCTACAGGTGTTAACCCATAAAACGCAGACACCTCTATAAAGTCAATGGTATCTTCACATACAAATTTTGCTGAGTAATAATAAGCAAATATATCAAAAAGATCTCTATCTAATTTTGAGTATGATGTAAAAACTTCAGCAGCAGAATCATAATCTTTTTTATAAAGTACGCCGGATTTTGAGAATACGATATCTTTAGTCAATAAATAATTAATAAAATTATTAAAATCGTTAAGATGTCTGTGATCGTACAAACCAGCATCATCTCTTTCAAGCGGAGTTATATTTATAAGATCGAGCTTTTCTGTGTTATAAATGTCAGGAATTACAATTGTTTTATCACTTCTCAAGAAAATGTAATTTCTATTTATCAGATTGGTAAGATACTTACCCACAATAGATGCCTGTTCGCCTAAAATTATACTTAATTTTTCAAAAATAAAATTATAAGGCATCATTGTTATTGATGATATTGAATTAATTATCTCTATTTCATGTTTATTGAGCTTTTCCAATGCTTTTTGTATAAAACCATCTTTATTTATTGTGCTTTGCAGCGTTGTTAGATAAATAGAGGCTTCCCGTTTAATTAGTATTGAACCAAAAAACAGTTCGTATAATTTGATAATCTCTTCATCGTTTAAATAATTTAAATTAACTCTTCTTTCTGACATAATAATTCATCCGGCTCCCAATAGTCTATTTGATAATTATAACCTTGCTCCGTTAGAAATCTCTGCCTTTTATGTGCATACTCTTCATCTATTGTATCTTTCGTTGTCAATGTGTAAAAGTAAGATACATTATGTTCCTTCGGTCTTAATATCCTTCCAAGACGTTGAGCTTCTTCCTGTCTGGAACCATAAGTACCGCTAAGTTGAAATAAAACACTGGCATCCGGTAAATCAATAGAAAAGTTTGCCACCTTGCTCACTACAAGGATATTTATCTCTCTTTCTCTAAACTTTTTATATAATTGATCCCTAATACTATTAGGGGTTTTACCCGTTATTAAAGGAGCATCAAGGGCATTTGCAACTTTATTAAGCTGATCTATGTATTGCCCTATGACTAAAATTTGCTGCCCCTTATGTTTATGCAGCAAGTCCTTCACCGCTTCTATTTTCAGAGGGTTCTGAGATGCAATCGCATACTTTGATTTCTGATCTGCTGTTATGTAGTCCAAAAGATCATCCTCCGGCAACGGGAGTTTTATTTCATAACACAAAGCTTCCGATATCCAACCTTGTTTCTCAAGAACCCTCCAAGGAGTATCAAATTTCTTCGGTCCTATAAGACAAAAAACATCTTTTTCATTACCGTCTTCCCTCACAAGAGTTGCCGTCAATCCCAACCGTCTTTTACTCTGTATATTAGCAGTTATCTTAAATATCGGTGCAGGAAGCAAATGAACCTCATCATATATTATAAGCCCCCAATCTTCTACCTGAAATATTCCAAAATGTGGAAAATCACCATCTTTATCTTTACGATAAATAATTATCTGATAAGTCGTCACAGTGATCGGCTTTATCTCTTTTTTATCTCCGGTATACTCCCCTATCATATCGGGGGTTATATCTGTTTTATCAAGGATCTCTCTTATCCACTGGTGGACAGATGCAACACTCGTTGCCAAAATGAGAGTATACGACTTAACCTTAGTCAATATATCTATACCTATAATCGTCTTACCGGATCCGCATGGGAGTACAATTGTTCCATGCCCTCCGAGATTCGTGCCTGCTCTATAAAAAGACTCCGATGCCATCTTCTGATAGTCTCTCAGAATAAACGGTTTCCCTGTCTTAGTCTCATTCAACAAAGAAACAGAGAGAGGCGCCCCCTCGGTATAACCGGCAATATCATGTACCGGTATATTATAGTTAAAAAAAGCGACCTTTAGCGCTCCACGATCGAGCAACGATATTATATACTTACCGGCATCAAGTTTACGAAGTAAATATTTTTTTATCTTATCGTTAGATAAGATTTCTGATTCAACCAGCTTGTCTTTTATCGTTAATATAAGATCTTCACTGTATTCATTGCCCTCTTGCCGTGTTATCTCAACCTTGCCGAATCTGTTATATATAGACCTTATGTTATCTGTAACATTGGCAGGAACATCAAATTTAGAATATAACTCTATCGCATTAACAATATCACTTAGAGTTACACCAGAAGCAGCCGCATTCCACAAACTGATAGCCGATATCTGATATGTGTGAATGTGCTCTGGAGACTTGACAAGTTCTGCAAATTTGGTTAATTCATTCCTTGCCTCTTCAAATTTATTATTATATACTTCCAACAAAAGAGAACTATCGCTCTGAACAATCAAAGGATTAGTAAAGTCAGCCAAATTGCCTCCAAGTTTACAGAGCATTATATAATATTTATCGTTTATTGCAACTGTTAAGTAAAATAATCGGAGTTTATGATGGGAAAAAGAGATTATAATGAAGATATCGTGTTCAGTTTCACCTCCGGAGATACCATTCAAAAGAATCTTTTCAAAAAAGGTGAGTTAATAACAAACAGCAAGTACAAAATAAATGACGGATTCGTGAGAATAGGTATTGAGAAAAATCATCGTGGCGGTAAGGCTGTAACGGTTGTTTACGGATTTGATCCAAAAACTGATCTGGAAACAATATGCTCCGATCTTAAAAAAAAATGCGGCTCCGGCGGAACAGTAAAAGAGCTCCACATAGAAATCCAAGGTGATAAAAGAGATGTAGTTGAAAAATACCTAAATGAAAAAAATCTTAAATCTAAAAGAACGGGCGGTTAATATTCAATTCCGCCTAAAAGAAGAGAGCATATAATAAAAATCCCTTTCTACCGAGTCCTTTGATCCCTGCGGATAGTGACAAACAACCAGCTGAGTGTTTGCAAACATCTTAGTCGTCATTGCTGTCAACACAAACATAGATTCCCCATCTTTCTGATATGTAAAACGATAACAATAAAATTTTAAAAGACGATAATTTACGCTGCTTGACTCAAGCAATCTCATAGATTGATATTTTGAGGACAAAAGACTCAAGATTAACTGCTCAATCTCTCCCTTTTCTAAAATACTAACGTTTATGTACTGAGGAATGGTAGTTATTGACAATTCAG
>JBFZEO010000329.1:0-11901 GCA_041306845.1 Spirochaetota bacterium | reverse complement strand
CCTGGCGCAGTTGTTACAATAAGCGGGGGCGGATTGACATGGGAGTCTGATCCGAACCACACTCAGGATAATTACAGTCCGACTTTTAACGGCGGATTCTGATAATTAGTTTACATTTAAAAAAAGGAGCAGCCTCAGATTATTGAGAGTTGCTCCTTTTTTATTTGTATTTTTAATTATATTTTTAGTTCAGATATCCTTTTTATCGCCTCTTTGACGTTGTTTCTCTCGCCGAATGCGGATAGTCTGAAATAACCTTCACCGCACTTGCCGAAACCGGCACCTGGAGTTCCTACAACCTGACATTCGTTGAGCAGCTTATGGAAAAACTCCCATGATGAGAGTGACCCCGGAGTTTTTAGCCAGATGTAAGGTGAGTTTGCTCCGCCTGATGATTTGATGCCGAGTTTTGTCAATCCATCTTTTATAATCGATGCGTTCTCAAGGTAATAGTTTATGACGTTATCGATCTCTTTTCGTCCCTCTTTTGTAAAAACAGGTAAAGCACCTTTCTGGATCAGATAGGCTGTTCCGTTGAATTTTGTGGTCTGTCTTCTATTCCACAGCTTGTTGAGTTCATACGTTTTACCGGCTTCATCATATATGACGAGGTTTTTGGGGATAATCGTGTATGAGAGTCTTGTTCCGGTGAAACCTGCTGTTTTTGACAACGATCTGAATTCCACAGCAACGTCACGGGCTCCCTCTATCTCAAATATGGATCTTGGGAGGGTAGGATCCTTTATGAATGCTTCATAAGCAGCATCAAATAATATGAGCGCCTTGTTATCTTTGGCGTATTTTACCCATTTTTTTAACTCATCTTTAGTAGCTGTTTGACCTGTCGGATTGTTCGGGAAACAAAGGTAGATAAGGTCAACTTTTTCCTTAGGAAGGGCAGGTTTGAAGTCGTTGTCGGCGTTACATTCCATATAAACAAAGTTTGTGTATCTGCCGTCTATGTAGTCACCTGAACGCCCTGCCATAACGTTGGAGTCAACGTAAACCGGATAAACCGGGTCCGGCACAGCTATCTTTATGTCGTTAGCGAAGAGTTCCTGAAAGTTGGCAGTGTCCTCCTTGGCTCCTGTTGAAACAAAAATTTCGTCGGGAGTTATATCGATGCCCCTGTCGTTAAAGTCGAAACTGCATATAGCATTTCTCAAGAAGTCATATCCCTGCTCCGGGCCGTATCCTCTGAAACTGCTTTTGTTTGCCATATCGTCAACGCCCTCTTTTAAGGATTTTATTATGGCAGGCGGAAGCGGTTCAGTAACATCACCGATACCGAGTCTGATAATCTTTTTATCGGGATTTGCCTGGCTATATGCTGCAATTTGTTTTGATATTTCCGAAAACAGATAGTTCCCGGGTAGTTTATTATAATTTGGATTCACTCTTATCATGGTTTTACCTCGCTTTTAGTTAGTTTTCTTATACTTAAAAAAAGTGTATTTGTCAAAAATAGAATTGTAAAATTACAAAAATAATGATAGATTCTACCGGTTAGTTCTTTGCTGGATATGTTGCTGTTTAATAAAAATATACGGAGTGTTTTATGAATATTTTAGTTGCAGGCGGAGCCGGTTATATAGGAAGTCATGTCTGTAAGTTGCTTAAAAAAAAGGGATACAATCCTGTTGTTATCGATAATCTCTCTCACGGATACGAGGATTTTGCCGTTTTCGGTGATTTTTTGAATGGAGATATAGCTGACTCGGATCTGTTAGATAAAGTTTTTAATAAATATAAAATAGGTGCAGTCATGCACTTTTGTGCATTTATCGAAGTCGGTGAATCGGTAACCGATCCTGCGAAATATTACATTAACAATGTAGCAAACACAATTAATCTGATAGAAGCCATGCGCAGACATGGTGTAGATAAATTTATATTCTCATCGACTGCTGCCGTATACGGTGTGCCGGAGAAAACTCCGATCCTTGAGGATGACTTCAAGAGTCCGATAAATCCTTATGGTAAAACTAAATATTTTGTTGAAAATATCCTTGATGATTATAGTTCCGCTTACGGGTTTAAGAGTATAAGGTTTAGATATTTTAATGCTTCCGGGGCATCGTTTGACGGTGAGATCGGAGAGGCTCACATTCCTGAGACTCATCTCATTCCGCTCATCCTGCAGGCTGCATCGGGCAAAAGGGCAGACATAAAAGTTTTTGGTACCGATTATCCCACACCGGACGGGACGGCGGTCAGAGATTATGTGCATGTTGATGATCTTGCTGCTGCTCATCTGCTTGGTCTTGAGAGGCTGTTGAATGGGGGCGGTACCGATTATTTTAACCTCGGTTCCGGGAAGGGGTACTCTGTACGTGAAGTTATAGATGCCGCTGTTCGTGTTACCGGCAAGAAGATAACTGTTGTTGAGACAGATAGAAGGGCCGGTGATCCACCGTTCCTTGTTGCATCGAGTGTTAAAGCGGAAAAGTTACTCGGATGGAAACCGGTGCACGCTCTTGATGATATTATAAAATCAGCCTGGGAATGGGCGTTGATACTTGAAAAGAAGAGTTTGAAATAGTTTTGATGTAAGGAATATTTTTGCTATGAAATATAAAAGAATTGCTTATGCACTCTGCGGAGAGGGATTTGGTCATTATGGAAGGAGCATCGGGATAATCAAACAGCTCGCCGTTCTTATGCCGGATTGGTTCATTGACGTTTACTGCTATGACTACACTTTTGATATGATTTCTAAAGATAAAAATCTTCCAAAGAATATAACCGTTAACTATATACCCGGATTTAGACTGAAACATAATAAAAAGAGCGAAGTTCTCTTTTTTGAAAGTACACTCCTTAACTGGAGTAATTGGAAGACAGCTTTTAAGGTGCTCAGGATAATATTGCTGCGCCGTTTTGTTCTGCCGTTTATTAAGAAGAATAGGGAAAAAATTGCATTCAACTGGACGAACGAGTTCGTTAAAGAATTTGATATCGCCGTAAGTGACTGGGATGCCATGCTTCCCAGAGTGAGCCGTGCCCGCGACAAAAAATACATTCTCATAGACAGTATACATCTCATACAGTATTGTGCATTTTATAAGGAAAATATATTTAATTTAAAGGATTGGTATTTTCTGATTGTGAACAGACTCCTTATGAATCTTTATCACTCATTCCCGTCAAAGGCGATCCTGACAACTGTTTATAACTTTGATCTCAGACGTAGATATCTTAATAACGTAAAGATGGTTGGTCCTCTTGTGAGAAAAGAGATAATCGATCTTAAAGATAATGTTAAAGATGACGGGTTTATTCTTGTTTATATAAGAAATGTGGTAAGAGAGAAAGTCCTGCCGGTTATAAGGGAACTCAAAGATACTAAATTTGTAGTTTTCACGGAAAAACTTAAAGATGAAGAGAGAATGGCTTATCAGGCTCCGAATGTTGAGTTTCACGATACTGATCCGGGAAAGTTTATTGACTATCTGTCGAGATGCAGCGCTGTGCTTTCGACCTCCGGTTACACATTAATCTCCGAATCTATCATTCTGAAAAAACCGTTTTATGCGGTTGTGCTTGGCGGCATCCTGGGGTTTGAGCAGAAATTGTCTCTCTACTCGATGATTAAGGCCGGATGCGGCGACGGATGCGAGATAGGGGAGTTTAATTCTAAAAAGCTAAAGGGTTTTATAGATAATCTGAAATATTACAAAGATAAAATAAACGTCAATAGAGTATCGGACGGTACCGGTACTGCAGTAGAGATTATAAGAGAGACAGCTTTAGCTGATGATTAGTTTAAGCTAAAGTGTCTATCGATTTACCTACGTCGGCTGAGTAGAGTGCCTGGTTGAGCTGGCTTGATATGTTTATCTTTGCGATGGAAGCCTCCATTATAAATCTGTCGATTGAGTTTGACATGGTGTATATCTTGTTGAATGTTTCCATTGAGACTGTCATAGTTGTTACTCCTTTTTTATACATATTTCTAAAATTATCGGAATAACAGAAAAAATAATTATAGGTTTTTTTCGGGAACAGTAGTCGATGTTTATCAATTTAAAAAAATATATTTATTGTTTTTTGTAAGGTTAAAAATTATTTTGTTGGAAGATCGTGCTTGAGAAAGTGTCTTTATCTGCTTTTTTGTTGTGAGAATACACCGGTTATGTAGATCGCAAGACTCCCTACCGAAAGAATTGCTATTGTTATGAAACTTGCCGCTGCTGTTATATTGATAACTGCCGTTGAAAAGTCAAATTCCATTCCCATAAACCTGAAAATATCTCTTGCAAGGAGCAGAAATAGGACAATAAGAGAGAGAACGCATTGAAAAACAGTTTTTAACTTGCCGTAAATGTTGGCAGGCAGAGATCCGCCCCTCTTTTTGACGTAAGGTCTAAGGTAGAGGTGCATGTAAAGCTCCCTCGCTGTTATTATGATGAAAATAACCGGATGAAGAAGTCCGATAGCCATGAATGTAAAGAATACTATGATAAAGAAAATTGAGTCAGCAAGCGGGTCGAAGTGTTTGCCGAAGTCTGTTACAATGTTTAGTTTACGTGCGTAGTATCCGTCTAACCCGTCTGTTATGATAGCGATTATAAAAAGGAGAAATGCTGTCGTCTGCAGGATAATTGATGTCATGACGGTACAGTTTGCATTGCGGACTACGAGAAAAATCGCAAGAAAAAAAATCCCGATAACAACACGTGACATGGAGAGCATATTTGGTAAATTCATAATTTTATCTTTCATATTGGCATAATATAATAAAAATATTGCTCTGTCAAAATATTATTCAGTTAATCTGGGGCTCAACATATGATAATTAACTCTAAATTTACATTCTTCAGACTAAAAATGCGTTGAAATATGGAGTATAAAACTATTTATCTAAAAATGCGTAAAAGTCAGCTAAATAAATAATCGTTTTGAGTCGAAAAGTAAAGGGGCGTTTATTAAAAATTTGAATAACGCAATAATTTGATTGTTAATAAGGATCATATCTATGGCTATACTAAAAAAGAGATCGTTAAAATTAAGATGGAGACTCCTCCTGATAATCCTGCCGGTAGCATTGATACCTATTTCACTTATTATTGTAATTTTGTATACAAGGCTATATTCCTACCTTGAAAAAGAGAAAAAGATTTTAAATGATACGTTTGTTTTTCAAGCTGTGCAGAATCTTAATTCTACATACGAAAAGAGTGTTTCCAAACTTCAGGGGCTTATAACTGCCGATGAGGTCAAAAATAATATCTATAAAGAGCGTTTCAGCGGATTGCTTGAGGAACGTGATGTGAATGAGACTGTTGTCGGACTTGATGACAGCAGCGGTAAAGGACTCAGATCTATTGTCACCAATCTTAACATAACAGGCGTTGTCTGTATCATAAACAAGTCACTCCATTCTCTTAACTTTAACAGAGATTTTACAATGTGGAGAGCCGGAACTATAAATACCGAGCCGGACATAGATAAGATGATGAAAACAGATCCTATGTTCAATACTTTGCGCAGTGAGATAACTATAAGTGATGAAGGTGCGAAGAACGGTCGTCCGATTTTGGGTAAACTTCGGAAAGACGTGTTCGCTGACAATGATAAATATGTATCTTTGCTCTATCCGATAATTAACGAGAATAGTAGTCCGGATCCGGAATCAACTGATTTTAAAGTGTTTTTGATGTTGCTTTTTACTAATATCGGTTCAGGCGGATATATCGGTGATAATATCAGCAGTATAGCCGGGATATCGCACGGGACTATTTATGTTCTTGATTATAAAAATGATATCCTTTATTGTAACTATAATAAGAATTTCAGCGGTGAGGAATTGGATTATGAGCTTGAAGAGGAAGGATTTTATCCTAAATACATAAATACCGACGAAAATATACTTAATGATAAAAATATTCAGGATGTTTTAAGAAAAAAAGATGATCCTAATGACGATTATACCGTAAACTGCAAGGTTATAAACACAAGATATAACAATAACGATTATCAGACTTTTATCGTAGACTCAAACTGGAAGAGCGGCATGTACAGCGGAATGAAGGTTGTTTTCTTTTTCCCTAAGTACGTTATCAGTAAACCGATAAACGATATTATTATGCAGATAGTAATTTTCGTTTTGATTCTAATAATAATTATTTTCTTTGTATCAACGCTTGTCAGTACAACTCTTGTAAACCCGCTTTCCAGACTCGATTATGCAACCAATAAAGTGAGTCAGGGGTATCTTGATGTTGATATAATTACAGAGTCTAAAGATGAGATCGGATCTTTATACAGAAATTTCAAAAGGATGATTAATACGATTAATGAGGTTTTGTCAAACATTCAGAAATCATCGAATGACCTGATAGGGTTTCAGGGAACTTTAAATAATGTAATAAATGACTTTGAGGTGAGTATAAACAAACAGGCCGGTTCTATAAACAGCAGTATTGAGGAATTTAATCAGCTGAATGCATCTATAAAAAATGTTGTGAGTAATGTTCGTAACTCTTTAAAACTTACCAAGAACTCTCAGGATCAGGTTAAGAATGCCAATGATACTATAAATGAGATGATTGGCGAGATAAACAACATAGCCGACACGAGTGAGAAAATAAGTTTTATCACTGAACTTATAAACGGCATTTCGGAACAAACAAGACTCCTCTCGTTGAATGCTGCAATTGAATCGAGCCGGGCCGGAGATGCTGGAAAGGGTTTTAATATTGTAGCGTCTGAGATAAGAAAACTTGCATTGCAGTCAAATCAGGCGGCAAATGATATAGGTAATCTCATTAAACAGAATGATAAGAGTATACGCGCCGGTGTAAATAAGACTAAAGAGGTTATTACTGCGTTAAATGAGATAAATAAAGGGTTTAAGAATCTGACCGACACTGTTAATGAGATAAATAAAGCAGCTGAAGAGGAGAGTCGGGGAGGACAGGTCATATTCTCTATAATAGAATCGTTCAGAGCCGAATCTGAAAAAAACTTAAAGTCTATTGATATGCTTATCAAAACGAGAGATCAGTTGTCTATGGAAGTTAAAAAAATGAGAAATCTGATACTTGCATTTAAGGTTCAGTCAAGTGAGAAAGAGGTGATATACGATATTTCGTCGGATAACATTCAAAGGGAAAAGAAACTTAAAGAGAAGAAAAAACTGCAGGCTTTAAAAAAAGAGGAAAGAGAGAAGAAAATCAAAGAGGAGCTTATCAAACAGAGAGATATTAATAAAGTAGACTCGATAAGTGCTTTGGATAACTATAAAAAGAAAAAGGTGCCTTTTTTCCCGGCAGGCGAAATGAACAGACGGCAAAATCCCAATAAGTCTGTAAGTAGAGTTAATGTTCCTGAGGTGCTTAATCTTGACAGATATAAATATAAGCTGATCCCGAAAATTAAGGATCAGAAAGATCTTGAGATAATCGAGAAGTATTATGTTTATGATGAGTTTACAGAGGAATACAGATTGAATGAGGGGTTATCCGGTGAAGAGATGATGATATTAAAAGAGCTTTTTGCCCGTATTAAATTTAAATAGTTCTTTATTTTAGAGCAACTTTGTGGTAGATTGTCAATCCGGAGTTGTGATGTTAAGAGTTTTATTTTTTGGAGAGATTGTCGGCTTGCCGGCAGTGAGAACACTTAAGAAAAAGATCAGCAGCTTTGCTCAGGGCAAGGGTGCTGATTTTGTTATAGCGAATGCTGATGGAGCCTCAGACGGCTACGGAGTTATGGCGGAGACAGCGGGCGAGCTGCTCGGATCCGGCATCGGAGCTTTGACGGGCGGCGACCTTATATATAATAAAAAAAATATAAAAGAGTTTCTTGATAATGACTCGAGATTTATAAGACCGGTAAATCTCCCTTATGATTCGCCGGGGAAAGGGTTCGGCATCTTTGATACTCATATCCCCGGTATAACCGGAGAATCCATTAAAATAGGTATTATTAATATACTCGGCAGAAATAATTTCAACAAGATATTTCCCAATGATCCTTATATTTTATCTGAAGGTGCTATAAAAACAATTAAAAAAAGAACGCCGATTGTGATAGCCGATTTTCACGGCGGAACAACGAGTGAGATCCAGTCCATGCAGTGGTTTTTGTCCGGCAATGTTTCTGCTGTTATCGGAACTCACAGCAGAGTTCTTACCGCGGACAGCCGGATTATTGATGATTATACAGCAATTATAACTGGGGCCGGATACTGCGGCGGGTACTACAGCATCGGGGGACTCGACCCTGCGATAGAAACGACAAAGATTCTGACGGGCAGATTTTCTTACTCCAAGATAACAAAAGAGGACGTAATAGTTCAGGGTGTACTTATCGATATCGATGAGACCGACGGCAGGGCTATAAATATAGAATCTTTTAATGAAAGAATTTGATCCAGTTTTCTTGTGATAATTTAATCATTTTTTGTAATACGGCAGATCTCATTGTTTTACCGTAAAATATATATTATGCCTGAATATGACTGAGTTGTCTGCCGGATTGAAAACAGCTGCCTGCAAAAGATATATGCTGTTGCCGTTCATTCGCTTTTTGTTGTGATTCTTAACTTCTGTGATATTTATAAAAACAGCCGCATCTTTATCGAGCAAATTTGCTATTCCAACAAGCTCCTCCTCGCTGAAACTGTTTTTATAAATCCGCGCTATCTCCTCGTCGGACTTTATTATGTTCATTATAAATGCAGATTTGTATCCGTATATTGATTCCTGAGTGCTCAGCATGAGATAAATATTGCTGTTTATTATTTTTACCGTCTGTTCATCGATGTTCATAAAGTTCGGCGGATAAATCAGTAACGATGAGTTTTTCGGCATTTGTCTGTTTATTGCTCTTATTAGTTCACTTATTGCTTTCTCATTGTCTTTTATTATTAGTGGAATGGGCTGCGTGTTGGCATAAAATAGATTTAGGTTGAATATAAGCAAAATAAACATTCTCATAATTGCGTTAATAATAGCATAATAATCAAATTATTTGTAAATATTTAGTTGTAAATATGCATATCAAATTATATAATGTTACTCTAATGGTTTATAAATAGCATTTTTTTAAAGTAAAGGTTGTTATGAATACAAGAGTTTTTAACATTGGAAGAGAGTGTTTCGTTATATTTTCGGATGAACTAAATAATAGAAAAGAAAAATTTTCTTTGATAGGTAATTCAGAGAAGATTAATGATCTTGACTCAGATGTTAAATTTGTAAGACTCCTCTCTAATTATTATCCCGGCGATCCATTCCGCTACAACGACACGCCGGAGAGGATCTCCAAGATAATCGGTTTAAACGCAAATCTCAAAAGTTATGTGTCATATAGTCAGAACAGCCGTCTCCTCGATAGCCCGATCCAGATCATAGTCGCAGATAACAACGATGCCGGCATCACCGAACGTAAATTTATAAAAAAGATTGAAAATGATGTTATAAAAAAAAGACACTCCTTTGCCTCTTTTTATAAGGACGGCAATGTTAGGATTTTTAATAAGAATGAGCTTTTTTTTTGATCTCGAACGGGCGCTTGCCGATGAGATAACGGTTGATAAGGATTGTGAATTAATTTGTCTTTATAATTCTCCGATGTATGCGTCGAGCTACGCTTCTCCCGGTTTTATTTTGTCGGGGGAGACGCTTTTTTTCTATGAGAATGGGCGTTTCTTTGCTGTTTCATACGGGGATGACTTTGTCCTTGACGGGTGCAGGGTCGGGATCGATCCGTCTGGCATAGAGGGCGTTTTTATAACTAAGCCTTTCGGGATAAATCCTGATGTGACTGGAACTATCATTAAAAGGTATAAAAACGATACGAGAATGAGGATTGTCAGTCAGCATCCAGATCTTTTTGTAAATATTTTCCCCGCAAATATGTATTATCTCTCCAATCCGGATAAACACACCGTAAAGTATGACTTTAAGAGTTCTTCCATTATTATACAGAATAAACGCCTCTCATTCGCTGCCGGCGGTCTCAGGATCGATCTTGATCTTGAAAACTTCAAACCGGAGAGCGGCACCGGATTTTATGTTACCTCTACCGGCAGGGGGCAAAAGAGGCGGATCGAGTATGTTATTGAGGATTTTGCGGCTGGTAAGATAACGGTTTATAAGGGGAGTCCATATGGATTATCATCTGATGATTCAGACATCGGGATCTCCGGTATAAAAAGTGCATTGGGCGGCGGTAGATTTCCGTCCCATCTTGACGAGTTTGCAGGGATGGATACCATTCCCGACAACTATATCATTCCGCTTGAGAACAGAGAGGGCGTTGCTACATCGCTTGTTTTTGACTGGATGAGGCGTGCTGTTTGTGAGAATGGGAGTTCTGCCTCGACGGATACTTTAAACCATTACAAAAAAAATCTGAAAGGCTACTCAGGGGATTATATTAGAAATTCCGGGGTTGTCCCATTCTACACGATCAACTCGTCCGGGCTGGTGTGTTTGTCTGGTTTGAATGTGAGTGAGGTTGTGCTGAAGTATAATCTTGATCCTTACAATTATCGGAACGGAGAGATCGCAGTTAGTGAGATAAGTGAGCGGTTTCTTGATTTTAAGAGTCTTTATGCAAGTAAAATACCGGTTGATTATTTTAATCTGTATTCCGGAAGGTACGAGCGTCTTGCCGAGCGTGCCGATTTCTATGAGAATGAGTATAAGCGGCTTGTAGAGTTTATAGGCGAACTGAACAGGCAAAGTTCAGATATGGAAAAAATGGGGCTCCCTGAGGATGCTACTTTTGCCCACTACGAGAAAATTAAGAGTTCTATGGGAACGTCTAAAGTTGAGAATGGTGAGGAACCTGATATAGATAAGAGCGGGCAAACCGGTTATTCTTCGTATAAGGATGAGACTTTTAATGACGAGAAACCCTATCTCGGTGAATCCTACAATGCCGGTGAGTTGTTGTCGGAGATGGAGTCTGACGGCAGAAAATGGAATTGGCGTATTATCATTCCGATCATTCTGCTCCTCTTACTTCTTGCAGCGTTAATAGTGACTATGCTGAAATATCCATATCTCATCAAAAAGATCGATATAAAAAAAATATTTAATTCTGCTCATATCAAAAAAACTGATAAAACTAAAAAAGATCAGTCGGTTGTTATATCAGATGGTGTTAAGGAAAAATATAAGGAAAAAATCAATCAATCTAAGGGTAATTTGCAGTACAGTCTTTACTACAAATTCTTCATGACAGACAGAGATAGACTTGCTATCACCAATAAGATTGCTATGGCAAACGGATACCACAGAATCCTTTTTGATTTTGAGAGATCGTTGTGGGGCAAGGATCCGAACTGGATCTATCCGGGGAATGTCATTCTGCTGCCTGATGAGAGCCGGCGTGTTATAAAGAGCGGAGATGTGTTATGGAGAGTCTGCGAGGACTATCTTATCGGTCAGGTGAATAGGGATGAGATCGCTATAGAGGGGCTGGTCAGTGCAGTTAAGCAAAAGAAGATAAATATTGATAAGATGCGTGCTGATCTGATTTTGGTAAGGGATTCCTCGGACTCGGAGATGGTAAGGGGATTTATCTCCACTTTGCTGCTGCAGGAGTCTTTTGAGAACTGGCAGTTAAAGAAGTAATTGCAGTTTTAGCTTGCGACTGAGTTTATTAGTATTTTCCGCCGAAATCGGTATCCGTTATATCAAACATATAAATATCATCTTTTATCAGGGAGAATTCATTCTCCAACTCTGTAAAAGCCTCTACGACATATGGGTCGAAATGGGTGCATTTACCCGATATAATTATCTCCATTGATTCTTCATGTGTATAAGCCGGTTTGTAGATCCTGATAGATGTCAGGGCATCGTAGACATCGGCAAGCGCGACAATTCTTGCAGATAGAGGGATGTTTGTCTCTTTCAGACCATATGGATAACCGGAGCC
>JBFZEO010000327.1:0-4436 GCA_041306845.1 Spirochaetota bacterium | reverse complement strand
AAAACAGCAGATCATTTGTAATAAATAGGAACTCATCCCAATACCTTTTTGACTTTTAAGCGCTTATTGTTTATATTGACCAGATGGAGTACCGCATTCACGCATAAAAACTCTCAGGGATAGATAATGGCAAAATCAAAATACATCAAAAGCATCATTCTCATCGGACTATCCGAGTGGTTTTTTTATCTCGCCGGGATAACAATCCTCGTCGGTACGGGTATTCTTGAACTCTACATACCAAAATTTACGGGGGAGATCATAGACCTCCTCAAAATTCAGACTTCACCTCACGCCATGACCGGTAAATACGTCTCATACATTCTCATATTCTCCGTACTAATCTTCCTGGCAAGGATTCTATGGCGCTACTTTCTCTTCGGCGCCTCCAGACGGATCGAGGCGAAACAGCGGGAGAAACTCTTCTCGCACCTGCAGACACTCGACGCAGGCTTCTACAACAAAAACAAAACCGGCGATCTGATGTCCTACTTCACTAACGACCTCAACGCAGTGAGAATGTGCCTCGGTCCGGGAATGCTTATGGTGATCGATGTAGTAGCACTCCTCTCCCTCGTCATGTACAAAATGATAACAACGACCTCACTCAGCCTGACACTTTTTGCCGTACTGCCGCTTCCCGTAATAGCCGCAGGCAGTCTGATAATATCCGCAACGCTCGAAAAACGATTCAAATCAAAACAGGAGGCATTTTCCAAAATGTCCGATTTTGTCCAGGAATCGGTCAGCGGCATCAGAGTAATAAAATCCTTCATCCGTGAAAAAAATGAAACCATCAAGTTCTTCAGAATAAACGCCAACAACAAACGGAAAAACTTAGACCTTATAAAATTACAGACAATATTCATGCCGCTCATAGAACTCATAACCGGCGTATGCTTCATGATAACACTCGTTTACGGAGGATACCTCACGATGAACGGCAGCATAACCCTCGGCAAGTTCGTCGCGTTCAACGAGTATCTCGCCCTCCTGATCTGGCCGATGATCGCTCTCGGATGGAGCATCAACATTTTTTCTCAGGGACTCGCATCCTTTGAAAGGATCTCAAAAATTTATGAAATAAAACCTGCCATCACCGACAAGCCGTCCGCTCTGCCGGGGGAATGTAAAAACGGTGAGATAAACATAAAAAACCTCAGTTTTGAATACGAAAAAGGGGCATCATTCTCACTAAAAAACATAACACTCGACATAAAACCCGGCAAAACCTACGCAATAATCGGCAGAACGGGCAGCGGCAAATCAACGCTCCTCAACCTCCTCCTGAGAATGTATGAGGCACCTCCGGGAACGATAAAAATTGACGGTAAAGATATAACAGATATCAGACTCAAGGATCTGCGATGCGCCCTCGGATATGTTCCGCAGGATAACTACCTATTTTCGGAGAGCATAAAGTATAACATCGGACTCACTTTGGGCGAGTTCATAGAGGAACAGATCCGCGAATCGGCGCGGATAGCTCATATCGAGGACAACATTCTTGACTTCCCCGATAAATACGACACAGTAATCGGTGAAAAAGGGATAACCCTCTCCGGCGGGCAGAAACAGAGGATCTCTATAGCAAGGGTACTGATCCGCCGCCCGCCGATCCTGATCCTCGATGACTCACTATCAGCCGTTGATACAGAAACAGAAAAAAAGATTTTCAGCGATATAAGAGAGAAGAGAGCCGGGATGACAAACATAGTCGTATCCCACAGAATCTCAACTATCCAGGACGCAGATATGATCTTCGTTATGGACAACGGATCGATAGTCGAACATGGCAAACACTCCGACCTGCTTGAGAATGGGGGACTCTACAAAGACCTCTATCTCAAACAGATCCTTGAAGATAAGGTGGAACAGGAATGACCGATAAAAAAAACAACGATTCAAATCTCCTAAAAAAACTCATTCCATACTTAAAACCGCACATCGCAAAACTACTCATCTCGTTTTTTGCAATGATAATAATCACCCTCCTGCTGATAGCCAAACCGGTAATAATCGGTAAAACTATCGACACATTCATAAACGGAACCGGTAACATCTATGAGACAGCAGACAGCAGTTCCGGGAATGGGATAACCGTCAGAAATATTAATCTCATTCCTCAGAAGAAGACGGAACAAACAAAAACCTACGCCCGCCTCTACAAGAGCTGCCTCATAACAGGACTCACCTCCGAACAGGCGATGACAGATGAAAAAAACATAACTATCACCGGAGGCAACTGCCAGATCGGCGGTAAGACTGCGGATTTTATCACTCTGAACAAAGATGAGATCATGAAACTCAGAGCGGACGATCTTAAAGGGATCGTAATGTACGCAATGTTTTTTCTTCTGATTTTAATCGGCGTCTATATCATGTCATCAGTACAGGGAAGACTTATCCAGAAAACAGGGCAAAGCATCATATTCAGCATCAGAAACGACATCTTTAAACACGTGACCGGTCTCGATATGCGTTACTTCGACAGAACGGCGACTGGAAGCATCGTGACGAGGATCACCAACGACACCGAGACGCTCAATCAGATGTTCACCGACGTCATTGTCAATCTCACCAAAAACATCTTCATCATAATCGGCGTCATAACTGTGATGTTTGTTATAAATCCGTCCGTTACAGTCCGCTGTCTCGCCGTCCTCCCGTTTGTGATCGGAGTAATAATTCTATTCCGCCGGCTGACGCGTGACAATCAGCGCAAAATAAGAACCCTCATATCGGGACTAAACTCATTCCTATCGGAACACATAGGCGGCATGAGGATAATCCAGATTTTTTCTATAGAGGAAAAAATCCTCAAACTTTTCAAGACCCTCAATAAAAATATCCTGAAGGCAAACGTTCGTGAAATGCTCCTTCTCGGGATATTTCGTCCGTCGATGTTCTTCAGTTACACAGTAGCGCTCTCCATTCTCCTCCTTGCCGGCAGCAGAATGGTATCCGGCGGTGAGATCACGATCGGTACAATTGTCATATTCATGCAGCTCCTTAACATGTTGTTTGATCCGCTCATCGAGTTATCGGAGCAGTTCTCCATTCTACAGTCGTCACTCTCTGCCACCGAAAAAATCTTTAGCGTACTCGACATGAACGCACTCATCACCAACCGGGAGGGGGCGGTACGATCGGGAACTTTCAAGGGGAAGATCGAGTTTAAGAATGTGTGGTTTGCCTACGAAAAGGATAACTGGATTCTTAAGGACATCTCATTCACCATAAACCCGGGAGAAAAAATCGCAATTGCCGGACCGACCGGGAGCGGAAAGTCTACGATAATCAACATCCTCTCAAGATACTACGACATACAAAAGGGGCAGATCCTCATTGACGGTAGAGACATCAAGGATTATCACACAGACCTCATCAGGCGGCAGATAGGACTTGTAATGCAGGATGTTTTTTTATTCACGGGAACTATAGCCGAAAACATCTCGCTCGGCAACAGAGCGATAACAGCAGATATCGTTAAGAGTGCCTCGGATTTTGTGAATGCGGATCTCTTCATTAACAGGAAACCCGGCGGATACGGGCACATCATAGGAGAGCGCGGAGCCACATTCTCAGCGGGTGAGCGGCAGCTCATATCTTTCGCCCGAACCATCGCCTACGATCCGTCAATCATAGTTCTCGATGAGGCAACAGCAAATATCGATACAGAAACTGAAGCACTGATACAGGATGCACTTCACAAAATAATGGATAAAAAGACATCGATTATCATCGCCCACAGACTCTCAACCATTCAAAACTGCACAAGAATCCTCGTACTGAAACACGGGGAGATCAGAGAATCGGGATCGCATGAGGAACTTTTAAATAAGGGCGGACTCTACTCCGATCTGTATAAACTGCAGTACAGCACACCGCAGTAGCATATGGTAAAAACTGTCGGAGAGTCGTATTCGGAGATATGTTTCATTATGTGTACTCCATCTGATTCTCAAAGATAGGTTACCTGCTCTTTTAGAATGGGATTCGAAGCTTTTAACATCAACACCGACTCTTTTAGTATCGACATCGACTCTTTTAGTATCGACGCTGACTCTTTTAGTATCGACATCGACTCTTTTAGCTCCGAAGGTAAAAGATCAGAAGATAGTTTAACCGCTAATGAACGCCAAAGAGGAAATCTTAAGAAAGTTTAACACGAAGGGCACGGAGGAAGAAAGAAGAAAGCTTTGATGAGTTGAATGTAAAGAGTTTTGCTGTCGTTTTGAGATAAATTTGCGGAAGGAATACTGATGACCAAAACCTCTTCCCCTATTCCCCTATTCCCAATTTTACACCACATATGGACTTACGCTGTCTCCTTCCTATCCAAATTTTACCCTCCGATATTGCCGGCGCGACCAGTAAGAATTACGGCAGAACGCTTACAAGCATTGTAAACGTACTGACGTAAACTTACGCCT
>JBFZEO010000326.1:0-2595 GCA_041306845.1 Spirochaetota bacterium | reverse complement strand
TAAAAAACAATCCGCAAATTTTAAATTACCTTAAAATAATCGAAGAAATATCTATTAAAAACGGAAATAAATTTGATCGTTTGAAGTTTGATATTATCCGGAAGATGATCGATGACCGGATCGGTTTTTTTGACCGGATATTTTTTAGGATAAGATATTTGTTTGCGAAGTCTTCCGGGCATGAGTTGACGTTTGAGGCGGAGATCCATTCCGCAGAAAAACTTGTTGCCGGCTTCCTTTTTAGAGTTCCTGATGGGAATGGAGCTGAAGTTCTGATAGAAAAACTCAATGCCGCCAATCTGCACATGCCCTCTGTAGACCCCGGCAAACCGGCACTCCTCGTGTTTGTAAATCCGCGGTGTAAAACCTGTGTATCAGAAATTGCTCTCATAAAAAGTATTGATAAAAATTACGGCAGAAAGATGACAGTTGCTCTTGTCAATACTCTTAATAAAGATGATGAAACGATGTTAGCATCTCATAAATCTCTTGCTTTATATACCGGTAAAAATCTATCTATTTATAATGACGGCGGCAATAGGACTGCCCTTTCTGCCGGAGTCACCTCACTTTCTTCGATAATTTTTATCAAAGAGGGTAAAATGAGAAGGTTTGATGTGAGAGATACAAAAAATCTCCGTAATAAAATAAAATTACTTATTGACACAAAATAATTATTTAACAATAGTGTATTCTGATAAAATTTCAAAAGGATCTATCTGATGGCTAAACGAAACAGCACTAACTCCGGACTTCAGCAAAAAAAACTGCCTGTAGAACTTGTGATCGGGGCTATTCTCCCGTTCATCGCTCTTATATTTATAGGACTTCTCAAGAATGATTATCTGACTCTGCATCAAAAAGTTTTTAAAACACTTGTGATTATGATAAGCTGCTATTCGCTTGCTGCGTTTGCTGTACTTACGGCATTCAAAGGGCTCACCGGTAAACCGTTAAAATATTTGATATTCTTCGGACTCTTTCTTTTGTATGTGCTTATTCAGTATTTTGTATCGTTTGTCTCAGGCGAGGTTACTTATGACCGGGATTATCTTTTGGCAAACTATATATTTCTTATAATCCTAGCCTTTTTCTTTTTCTATTTTCTGCAGAATCTTGATTCTCTTCTGGCAGGTTCTATTCTTGTGTCTATATTGATGGCGGCTATTATCATATGGTCTGTTTTATCTTTTTATGATTATTACACATATCCGGGTAGAATATCTGCCGGAGCCTACAATGCGGATCTTGCACCGAAGATGAGTGATGATGAGAGAATCCTTTTTGATAACATATATACAAAGGATCCGAGCGGTGTCTTTTATACACGTAAGACTAAGCTAAACAGTTGGGAAAAGTCCTCACTCAACGCACTTTTACAAAGGAATTCATACAGCAGATTCTCAAGAATTTCATATACACTCACGAGTTTCAGACCAAATTTGTCGTTCGGCAACACTGATTATATGTCGGGTTTTCTCATAGCGCTCATACCTATCACGTTTATTACTCCGATCCTTTTTTACAGACGTAAGACCGGGATAAAGGGGAATATTATACCCATTCTCACCGGAATTGTAGCTGTCGGCACGATATATCCTCTTGTTCTCTCGCAGAGTACCGCTTCACTGATCGGGATCTATCTTACTGCTTTTTTATTCCTGATACCGGCGGTTATATTCGGATTCGGGAAGTTTGAGAGATCCAGGAAGATCCTTATGACGTCGGTGATTGTTGGTGTTTTTGTTGTTATACCGGTTGTACTCCTCACGATATTCCCGGAGGCTATCTCCGCCGTGCTGCCAAGGCTTGCCAAGAAACTCTCCAGTCCGATGTTCGCCATGCACGACCGGTTCAATGCGTGGGCCGGCGGATGGAATCTTTTTCTGCACCACCCGTTGTTCGGTGCCGGATCGGGTACCGTATACGCTGCCGGATTTAAGTTCATATCAAAGTATTTCTTTTTATATTCCAACAGCAACTCATTCAAACACTCACACATCGAATATGTTGAGATCTTAGGCGAGGGCGGGATTATAGGACTCTGTTTTTTTATCGCTCTCAACGGATGGCTTATATACAGACTTGTCCGTGTATTTTCAGATAAGAGTTTTGATTTTAGACTTAGGCTGTTCGGGATGGGGACGGCATCCGGTCTCATTGCGCTGCTTATGCAGCAGTTTTTCAGTCTCTCATTGAGAATGAGTGTTACAATGAGTGCATATTACACTCTCCTCGGGATAAGTTTGTTTATAGTTTATTATGCTGACACTCTTAGCGGGAGGAATGGAAAAGCGAGAAAAATAGACATCCGTCTTGCTGCCATTATAACTCTCTCAGTGATACCGATTATAATTATCGGCCACATTCTATACAACAGACTTTATCAGGCTGAGAATAGCATAATGAAAGCACATATGAGTGAAACATCCTCTGACAGAGAGGCTCATCTTGACAGGGCGACATCTATAATGCCGGAGAATCCGTACGCATGGACGGAGAAATTCTCATTCCACCAGACAAGACTGAGATATCTTGTTTCCGATTATATGGAGAGTCATAATCCGGAGAGTGAATCTTCCATAAAAGGATATT
>JBFZEO010000325.1:0-3334 GCA_041306845.1 Spirochaetota bacterium | reverse complement strand
TATATGGATATATCTCGGTGTTCACCTGAAAAAAAGCAAGAAATTTGTCAAGGCGATAAATAAGTCAACTGACTTTGACGAGTACATGAGTATTGTTAACGAATATTTTCGCAATGAACCGGGCTGGAATACTGATCCTGAGGAATATTTCTTCGTTAAGGGGCGGTAATAGGAAGTTTAATAACAAAGGTTGTTCCCCTTCCGTCCGGATTCTCCAAGAAATCAATTGAACCATTGTGAGTCTTGGTGATGATAAAATATGCGATTGTCAAACCGAGTCCGGTGCCGCTTCCAACCTGCCTCGTTGTAAAGAACGGTTCAAATATACTGTTCTGAATCCCTTTATTTATCCCTACCCCATTGTCCGATATCTCTATGATAGCAAAATCATGCTGTTTGTAAGATTTTATCTTTATTACGCCGCCAGGCTCACCCAGATCCTCTATCGCCTGGATGCCGTTTCTGATAACATTTGTAAGCGCATTTTTTAATTCATCGATACTTACTGCCATTTCTGGGATCTCGCTTTCCTCCTTGTAGATAATCTGGATATTACCTGATTCAGTAAATTCTGCTCTTATATCATTCAGAATACCCTCTATTATCTCATGTATACACGCATTTTTCTTGGATAATTCACGCAGGTTTGTGAATTCTATAAGTTTTGAAAGAATTTTAGCAGATCTCATTGCACCGGAGTTTATATATTCTACATAATCGGTAATCTTTCTATCATTGGCATACCGATTTATATCTCTGATATCAATTCCGATCGCTGCTGCCGCATCAACATTCATCCTATCATTTACATCGAGTTTTCTCTTCAGATTCTGAGCAGCCTGAGAAATAATACTAAGCGGATTATTTATTTCATGCGCCATTCCGGCTGCAAGCCAGCTGATACTTATCATATTTTGAGAACGCAACATAAGTTCCTCCATGTTGTGCCGCTCTGTTACATCATCAACTCTGATCACAGCTCCCTTTATCCAATCTGTTACAATCGGATAGATAGTCAGATCAAAAAAGAATGTTTTTGTTCCTATTTTATGCTCGATATTATGTCTATTATATGGGGAGTTGTTTGCTATAACCTCTCTTATTACGCCCATTTCCCCCTTAAACTCCGGCAGCAGCTCGTCGATGGATCTGCCCGCAGCTTCTGATTGGACAATTCCTGTTCTTTTGCTTGCCTCATTATTCCATAAAGTTACTATTCCTGATTTATCAACAAACATAAGTAATGACGGCATAGAATCAATGATTGTCATAAATAGACTCTGTATTCTCTTTAATTCCGCCTCCGTCCTAATTCTGATTTCTATCTCATTGTTTAACTCTTCATTTTTGCTGTACATGTTTTTAGTAAAACTATCAATTTCATCTGCCATAATGTTAAAAGTGTTAGCAAAACTGCCTATTTCATCTGAGCTTCTGACTTTGCATCTTGCAGAAGTATCTCCAGAAGCTATTTTACGTGATGTCTCTGTAAGATCCTTTAGCGGCAGAGTTATAAAATATCCGAACACTAATGCCATAATTATTATAACAAAAACAAGAATTACAGTTATAAATATTAAAATATCAATCTTATTTCGTATCTGTTTATCATAAACGGATTTTGACTGCATAAAAAATAGCATCCATTCGCTGGAATAAACATAATCAAACATATAATAATATGACTCTTTCCCAAAGACACCGGCAGGCAATATATGAACTATAGAACGATCGTAACTATCAAGATTATCAAGAAGGGGTATTTTCTTAAAAAGCATCTTATAATCAAGTCCATTTGCGATACACATACCATCATCGTGCATTATCAAACCAAAAGTTTTTCTTGAAGTTAAATCAGTCCTTCTGCTGACGATATTCTGAAGAACATTTAACTTGTATCTTATGATAAACACCCCAAGTATATTGTTATTTAAATCCTTCAACGGAGAGCCAAAGTAACATCCGCCCCCCTCCGAGTCGGGAACTGGGATCATTATAAAATGATTTAACCCGCTCCTCATCGTTTTTTTAAAACTATCATGATTTGACAAATTATTCCCATTCATAGCACCGGAACTATCAAAAACAACGATTCCGTTTTTATTTAAAATCAGGTAAGACTCAATAAATATCTGAAATTTTCTCCTTAAAAAGTTATCAAGCAGCACCTGCATCCGCTGTTTTTCTGAGAATGTTAAAGTTTGTTTTTCCATGGTTAGTAAACGCATGCTACTTACCAGATCAGCCTCAAAACCAACTTCTGCTGTATTATCTTTTATAAAGTTCTGAATATCTTCAGTCAATATAGAGACACCATTTCTCAAATTTTCCGAAGCGGTCGCAATTATAATTTTGTTGTAATTATATATAAAATAAAATGCAACTATAAAGAAAGGAATATATGCCGATAAAAGAAGAATCAATAAGACTTTATTAAAGAATTTTCGTTTTGTCACTCTACATCCTTCTATCAATCATCTTGTATAAATCATCAAATCTACTCCCAAACTTTTCATTTATAACTTTTCTACAATTTTCCTTAAACCCTTTAAGTTCAAGTCCGCTACTCTCATCAATTATTATCATATTCATATTTCTAAGACCTTCAAGACTGGTTTTCTCCAGTTCAATACTTAAAAGAGTTGCTTCTTTTGAAATTTCAGCCGCAGATTCCTCAAGTATTTTTCTTTGTTTATCAGACAGCATTTTCCATATCCTTTCATTAAAGACCACAATTTCAGCTCCCATTATATGACCGGTCTTAATGAGATATTTCTGAACTTCATAAAATTTCATAGCGTATATGGTAGAAACAGGATTCTCCTGACCGGTTACAATCCCCATTCTCAATGAATTATATAGATCCAGAATATCAATGGGAACTGGATCGGCACCAAGCCCCTCAACGGCAGCGGAGTACATCGGGAAAGGGATAGATCTGATTTTAATATTTTTTAGGTCAGAATACTTTTTTACAGGAATGTTTGCAGTGAGTTGCCGAGAACCAAAATAAAATGTATAAAAAACTCTAACACCGCTTTTTTGGATAAGATCTTTATTCAACTTCTGCATAACTTGAGATTTTACAGAAGCCGCCTGCATCAGATCCTCTACACTCTCAAAAAGATACGGAGTATCAAAAAAAGAAAAATCCTCATTTAAGTCACCGATACCCGACATTGTTGTGTGGTGAATGGCAATTCTGCCGGATGATACAAGTTCTATCATCTCACTCAATGAGCCAAGTTTAGAAGCGGGATAGATATCAATCTTTATTCTACCTTTTGATTTTTTATAAACCCTTTCTGCGAGTAATTCAGCCTGAATACCAGCT
>JBFZEO010000324.1:0-4790 GCA_041306845.1 Spirochaetota bacterium | reverse complement strand
GGGAGCTCCGGTAAACTAAGAGATAACATAACTGAGTTAAATATCGGTTACGATCAGGAAATAATGGTTATGGACGGTGTTGACTTTGCAGAGATAGGAGAACTCGCCGAGACTCTCAATCCTGATATCATAATCGGGAACAGCAAAGGCAACCAGATCGCGAGAAAACTTAAAGTTCCCCTCGTTAGGATAGGTTTCCCGATACATGACAGAGTCGGAGGACAGCGGATACTGACTGCCGGATACAGAGGGACACAAATCCTATTCGACAGCATCGCAAACGCTCTGATAGGCGCAAAGCAGGATAAAAATCCGGTCGGATACTCTTACATGTAAAAAAGTCTATCGAAAGGTTAACCAGACAGCTGGGGATGCCGTGAGTTATGTGAAGTTGGCGACTTAAAATAGAAATTTAAAGAATGAATTATAAAACTGAAGCTAAATAGGGAGGCTTACTATGAACTTTGAAGAACATCCATGTTTTAACGACAAAAATAGGCATTTATTTGGAAGGATACATTTACCGGTAGCGCCAAAATGCAACATCCAGTGCAATTACTGCGTGAGGAAATTTGACTGTGTGAATGAGTCAAGACCCGGAGTTACGAGTACAGTTTTGACACCTAAGCAAGCTCTAAATTATCTCGATAAAATTATTGAGAAAGCCCCTAACATAAAGGTTATGGGGATAGCTGGTCCCGGAGATCCGTTCGCAAATCCCGATGAAACGATGGAGACATTGAGACTTGTAAGGGATAAATATCCGGAGATGATGCTCTGCATCGCCTCTAACGGATTAAATCTTCCGCCGTATATCGAGGAACTCGCAAGACTCAAAGTAAGTCACGTTACTGTAACTTTGAACGCTGTCGATCCGGAGATCACAGCTAAAGTTTACGCATGGGTTCGTGATAACAAAAAGATCTACAGGGGGATCGAAGGTGCCGCACTCCTTCTGGAGAGACAGCTTGAATCTATAAAACTTTTGAAAAAGCACGGCATTATGGTCAAGGTGAATACCATTCTCATGCCGACGATAAACGAAACTCATATAACGGAAATTGCACGCAGGATGAAGGAACTCGGAGTCGACATTCTCAACATCATGCCGCTCTATCCGACAAAGGAGTCTGTGTTTGAGAACTTGCCTCAGGCGGATCACGATCTGCTCAAGACTATAAGGGAAGAGGCGGGAAAATACATTCCGCAGATGCATCACTGTACACGATGCAGGGCAGACGCTGTAGGTTTAATCGGAGAGGAGATGACCAAAGATGACTTTAAAATCCTCAATGATGTCATCAATGAGAAATTAAATCCTACAGAAAACAGACCGTTTGTTGCAGTTGCAAGCATGGAGGGAGTTCTGATAAATCAGCACCTCGGTGAAGCGGCAAGCGTTCATATATATGCCAACAAGGCCGGTAAGCCGTATTTTCTTGAGAAAAGAAAGACTCCTCCGGCCGGACTTGGCGACCAGAGGTGGAACGGGTTGTCCGAGGTACTAAACGACTGTTATGCAATATTAGCTGCCGGAGCAGGTGAAAATCCTAAAAAGATTTTAAGCGAGAAGGGACTCAATGTTGTGATGGCTGACGGGATTATCGATGAGGTGCTGGAAGACTTTTTTGCCGGAAACGAAGTGAAATTCTATCAGAAAAGCAAAAAGTCATCCTGCGGAGAATGTTCAGGTGCCGGTACCGGATGCGGTTAGGAGCATATCATGAGTGACAGGATAAAAGTAGCAGTTTGTTCGGCAAAAGGGATTAGAATAGATACTCATCTCGGTCATGCTAAATATGTCCTGATATATGAGATAACTGACGGGTATCCTGTCCTTTCGGAGAGCAGGAGAGTCCCGGAGGATGGACACGGGAACGAGAGATGGGAAAAATACACAGAGTGCATAAAAGACTGCAAGGCTATATTTGCGGAGGCGGCAGGAGCCTCACCAAAGACTTTTTTTAAAAACAAGAACATAGAAATAATTGTAACATCGGGACTTATTTCTGAAAATCTTGAAAGTTTTATAAAGGGTGAAACTCCAATAAATGCCGTAACCGGGAACGGCTGCGGTGCGGCAACCTGTACTAACGGCAGCACATCGGGATGTTCCTGTAACTGCCAGTAGATAGATAGTTAAATTATGTAACAAGAGGAGGAACATAATGAACAAACCGGAGAAACATATTTTTGTCTGTGCAAGTTTTAGAGTTTCGGGAGCGGCTCAGGGAGTATGCAACAAGAAAGGGGCTGTCAACCTGCTCCAGTATCTCGAAACTGAACTAAATGACAGAGGGATGGATCAATTCCTTGTATCAAGTACAGGATGTCTCAAGATGTGTGATAAGGGTCCTGTCATGGTTGTATACCCGGACGGTGACTGGTACGGCCAGGTCAGTGAGGGCGCCATCGATGAGATCCTTGACGCTTTTGAGAATGGGACTAAGGCTGAAAAATATTTGATTTAGAATTAATATCCGCAGGTACCATGTTACCCCTGACTAATATCTGCGGATACTATAATTATCTAATAAGGAGGAACTATGCCGGCATTTAAGAATATATGGATTATTGACTCGACATTACGTGATGGAGAACAGACTCCCGGCGTAGTTTTTTCCAAAGACGAAAAAATCTGGATAGCAAAGAAACTGAGTGAGATGGGAGTTCATGAACTTGAAGTCGGTACCCCGTCTATGGGCGGCTTTGAGGTAAATGATATAAAAGAGATAACAAAATTGAATCTTGACTGCAGACTGACAGCATGGTGCAGAGCGAAAGATATTGATATAGAAAAGTCGGCAGAAACAGGTGTCGATGCCGTTCACATCTCCTTTCCGACATCAGACCTCCATCTGAAGTCGATCGGCAAGGATAGAAAATGGGTACTTGAAGAGGCAGACAGACTCATCAGAAAGGCAAAAGACCGATTCCAGTTTGTATCTTTCGGGGCGCTTGACGGCAGCCGGACAAAACTTGAATTCCTGAAAGATTTTATAAAGACTTCACGTGATGCCGGAGCTCAAAGGTTCAGATTGGCGGATACAGTAGGCATTCTCAATCCTTACAGGGCATTTATGGTTATGAGGAAAATTAAAGAGTTTGATAAAGAACTTATCATTGATTTTCATGGCCACAATGATCTCGGCATGGCAACCGCCAACACGTTGTGCGCCATAAGGGGCGGAGCCTCCGCGGTAAGCGTGACGATCGGCGGTATCGGTGAGAGGGCCGGCAACGCTGCTCTGGAGGAAATCGTCATGGCATTGAAGATAAGCGAAGGGATCGATGTTGATATAAATACCGGAATGTTTACTGAGGTATGTAATTACGTTTCTAACGCAGCAAAAATCCCATTCGCAAAGAACAAACCGATAGTCGGTGAACTTGTGTTAAAACATGAATCAGGAATCCACTGCAAAAATATATTATATGACAGAGGAACATATGAGATATTTAAGGCAAGTGATATCGGTAGGGAGGAAGAGGATTTTGTCATCGGGAAACACTCCGGTAAAGCAGGAATAATTGAGATTCTAAAAAAACACGGGATAGATGTTGATGATAAAGCAGCCCTGAACATCTTAAAAAGAGTAAAAGAGCTTGCCATGATAAAGAAAGGAGAGATAAATTTTACCGAATTAAAATACATTTACGATAAAGAAAAAAGTAGATCTAAAATATGGCTTTAGGAGGCACATTATGTTCGGAGTAGCAGAAAATTACCAGGAATTCCACAAGGATGCAAACGGGTTCTACAAAAGGGCGTTGAAGGCGATAGACAATCCGCAATACAACAATGAAATGATCTACAACATTGCCTGCATGGCTATCGAAAAGTTTGTCATGTCCTATCTCGGCACAATTAACTCTCTGCCGTATAACCACACTCTAACCGACCTCGCTGAGTCAATGGAGCAGCACGTTGAGATGGAGAATGGATTTTATGATACTATGAAAAAACTTGACTCTTATCAGATGATATGTGCATTCGACACTTACGACAGGAAAGAGATAGATAAAAATGCGATCGATGAGATCATCTACGTTATGAAAAACATAAAGACTGCTATTGAGAGCAAATTAGGAGGAATGGTATGAGCTTAGAATTAATGGAAGCCTGTTACAACTCTGATATATCGCAGATAAAAACACTAATAAGCAATGGAGCCGACGTAAATTTTAAGGACGACGACGGATTTACACCGCTAATGGTAAGCTCCCAGGCCGGTAATGATAACGCTGTTTCATATCTTATTTCCTCCGGTGCTGATATAAATGAGAAAAATAAACGGGGTATATCCGCCCTCTACCTTGCTCTAAAAGGGGATAACGACACAACTGCAAAAATTCTTGTTGACGGTAATGCCGCAGTTGAGAATGTGCTAATTGCCTCGATGCTCGGTGACGAAACATCTTGCGCTAAACTAATCAAAGCCGGAGATGACGTAAATTTCTCGAGGATGGACGGTATCACACCGTTAATGTACGCAGCAAAGAATAAATCATTCGGCATAGTAAAACTTCTTGTCGAGGCAAACGCCGAAATCAATAAGACCAGTAATAATGGACTTACCGCGCTTTTTATAGCATCATCGGCAGGCAATAAAGATATAGTAAAGTATCTGCTCGATAACAAGGCCGACCCGAATATCCTAAGCATAGAGGGGGCAAGCTCTCTGATGAACGCAAGTTTAAAGGGATATTTTGAGATAGTAAAACTCCTTGTTGAGCACGAGGCTGATGTGAATGCGGTAGATATAGCTTATGGGTACTCCTCTTTGATG
>JBFZEO010000323.1:0-2803 GCA_041306845.1 Spirochaetota bacterium | reverse complement strand
TCAACTCATACGTATAGAGAAAAGATTGCGACTATTAATAATTGCCGTGACGGAGGTCTTGATGTCTGCTCCGGCGGGATTGTGGGGCTTGGCGAGAGTGGCGGGGATTTTATCGACATGATGATGGCGCTGCGGGAACTTCCTGTTAAATCGGTACCTATAAACATTCTCACACCGGTTGCCGGCACTCCGTTTGAGAATAATGATCTGCTCGACTCAGAATATGTGGAGCGTGTTTTTCATCTGGCGCGGATAATATTGTTTGACAGAGAAATTAAGTTTGCCGCCGGGAGAGCTCGTTACAAGGAGCTTGAAAGTGTTCTGCTGGGGGAATGTCTGAATGGAGCTATAACCGGGGATATGCTTACTACGACAGGGAAAACCATAAAAGAGGATATAAATTTCATTAAATGTTTATGAATAGATGGCTTTTGTTTTTATTGATTATTTCACTTTTTTCATGCAAAGAGGAGGTACCTCCGCCGCCGTCTGAAGCGGAAATTGCCCTTGGTGATTACTTTGAGAAGCTCTCATCTGAGGGGAAGTTCTCCGGATCGGTACTTGTCGGCAGCTCAAATAAAGTGGTTTTTAAAAAGAGTTACGGGATGGCGGATGTTGATTTCGGACTTAAAAACATTGACACAACAAGGTATCTTGCCGGTTCTATAAATAAAACTGTAACTGCCGCAGCCGTCCTTATACTGGAAGAGCGCGGACTCCTCAAGGTTGATGATAATATAGGTAAATATATAAGTGAGTTTCCTAACGGAGATCTCATCAAGATAAAGCACCTTCTTTCCCATACGTCGGGACTCGGGCGGGAGGCCTACTACGATTATATCTATCAGAAGATAGATGAAAAGAGTTTTGAATACGGTATCCTTGAGAAGATAAATAATGAAGATCTGCGCCGTTTTTTTAAGAACTCATACATTCACAAAAAAGACGGATATTACTATGTGAAGGAGCTGCCGGAATATGAGCGGTACATAATAATGTATTACCTTTTTGCGACCTATTTTTATCGTGATGTCAAAGAGATCAATCTTAATGATGCAGCAATAAAGATGATAAAGAATCAGTCGGACAAGATATATCTTTATACGCCGGGATATACATTCAACTACTCAAACTACGGCTACATTCTGCTTGGCCTGCTCATCGAGCGTGTGTCGGGGCAGAGGTATGAGGATTTTGTAAAGGATAATATTTTTACTCCGGCCGGAATGGTAAACAGCGGATTCGGATATAGTCACGTGACCACTCCGAACATGGGGCAGGCCTACATCGATTATCTTGGTAATCAGGAGTATCTGCCGATGGAGGTGGATATGAAATCGTGGCCCGGAGCCGCCGGTATGCTCTACACTACGACTGAGGATCTTTACAGGTTTGTCTACTATCTTTTGTCGGGGCGGCTCATGGAGAGCGGCGAGGTGGTTAAAATGCTTACACCCGTCATAAGGAGTAATTTTAAGGGGAGCGATTACGGTTATGGAGTCTATATTAAACAGGATGAGATAAACGGTTTGTCCGGCGATGTCATCTGGCACGACGGATGGATCTATAATTTTAGAGGATTATTTTATGTTTTTGATTATAACGTTTATGTTGTGATCCTTTCAAATGTGCCTGATGAGGTAAACATCAACAGGATGGCAAAGAATTGTATTGAGATATATAGAAAATCTTCTGTTAAGATGTGATGTTTTATGATGGAATGTTGCTGGTCTTAAATTGTTTGTTGGGTTGTCCTGTACGGCAGTTATATTTTTTTATAAGAGGTTTTTATGAGTTTGGTTAATAAGAAATATCTCTCTGTTTTTATCTATGTTGGAACTATTGTTCTTATCGCAGCCGGAACTTTTATCGGAACTCTCTCTTCATATTTCGGAAAGTCCGGGACAAATATTGCCGTTGCCGGTTTCATTATAACCGGTCTTGGGGTGATTTTACTATTCCTCTCACAGGCTTTTAAGATTTATGTGCTGTATAAATTTTATAGATCTCTCTATGGAGCAAAATCGGGGAGAACGATGTTTTATCTTATTATCACAATAGTTCCGGTGGTGAATATAATAGGAAACTTTTTTGCCCTTTTAAGATCAGTTCTGCTGAAAAACAGTAAAACAAAAGGTAAGATCGGACCCATATGGGTTTTTGTTATCTACTGCATTTTATGGTGCATCGCTCCATATTACTATATAACCGGACTGGTACTCATTCTAATTTATGTTAATGAGTTTTTTGTACTATACTTAATAAATCGTAAGGGATGATCTGATGACTGAAAAGATTTTTTATAAAATTAATGCCGAGTTTGAGAGATATGTTCTCCCTTTTCTGCGGAACGGCAGGGACGGGGCGGATAATCACAGGGTAAAATATCTCCATACAGAGATGGTTGTTGATATCGCTGCTGAGATTGCCGCTTCCCTCGGGCTGGGGGAGAATGGCATTCTCCTGTGTAAAACCATAGCGCTTCTCCATGATCTCGGGAGGTTTGAACAGTTTGAAATGTACGGCACATTCTCAGACACAAGATCAGTTAATCATGCCGAACTTGCCGTAAGCATAATGGAACGGGAGGATCTGCTCTATAGACTTCCTGTCGGCGAGAAAAGATCAGTTTACAAGGCGATCTTAAACCACAACAGACTCGTTATCGAGGATGACCTGACAGATGAAGAGATGTTGTACTGCAAGATAATCAGAGATGCCGATAAAGTTGACATCTACAGGGTGGTTTGCAACGACTATCTTTCGATATCGTCCAATAAAGTTGTCGGACTCGATCTGCCCA
>JBFZEO010000322.1:0-10081 GCA_041306845.1 Spirochaetota bacterium | reverse complement strand
CAAAAAACTCTCTGGTTCTGTTTGATCCATCTTTATAAGTTGTTTTAGAATCTGGCAATTCATCCCATTTCCTTGCAACTACCGGATAATTATCATACATATACTCATTGGTAACAACATCGTTATCCTTGTTGCCGTTATAAAACCTGTCTATATATATCTGATAAAGGACAGCCCCTTTCATCCACTCCGGCGTTTTAAAACCGGGGAAAATCTTAAACTTCATAGACGAGGAAGGATCTTTAACATTTATCCCGTTTCGTGCATAATAAAAAACATCTTCCCCCTTAGTCAACTCAAAGCAGTATATCATAGCTTCTTTAGTAGGCGGTATCACACCGTAATAATAATCGAAATATTTATCGGAATCTTTTTTGTACATTAACATATAAGATTCACCTGAAGCTGTTTTATATTTTAGAGCAGCCTTATCAATATCATTTTTAGCAGTTCTCAATTTGACAGTAGTTCTGTCATTAACATCAGGATACTGAGGACTCCTGTAAAGTTTTGTCTCATCAGAATATATAACAGCCAGATCAGCTTTTATATCCTTTAACTTGACCTTTTTCTTTGCCGCCGTAACAGCAAACAGACAAAAAAAGCAGAGCAAAATAACAGATAGATTCTTAACCATTCTTTCCCCCTTAAAATTTGTAAAATAGAGTCTTTATTAAATAAATTATCTATTTATCCTTCCATATATGTTACCGTCAAGCAGAGACCTGATCTCATTCTCACTAAAGACATTAACATCACCGATTATGGTATGTTTGAACGCTGATGCCGCAGCTGCAAAATCGATGCTTTTTTTTATATCAGTTGTCCTGAGAAACTCATATATAAATCCGGCACAAAACGCATCCCCAGCTCCGACCCTGTCAATAACATTTATATCATAAACCTTGCTTCTATAAAATTGCGAACCGTCATATATCATGCCCGACCATCTGTTCACATCGGCAGATATACTCTCGCGAAGTGTCGTTATAAAATACTTTAATCCGCTTATTTTAGTAAAGATTTCCTCTGAGACGCGTTTATATCTCTCTTCCACTATGTCGTGTGAGAATGAGGATTTTATTCCAAGCATATTGAAAGCATCCTCTTCATTCCCCATAATTATATCAACATTTTTAACAAGATCGAGAGTTACCTGAGTCGCCTTATCGCTGTCCCAGAGTTTTTTGCGGTAATTCAGATCAAACGAAGTTGTTATATTGAGCTTGCGTGCCAGGATAAGAAGTTCCCTAACTATCTCGCAGCAGCTGTCACTTAACGCCGGAGTTATCCCTGACACATGGAGCCAAGATGCACCTCGAAGAGCCTCCTCAAAGTCAAAATCCTCAAGTTCCGCCTCGCTCACTGCCGATCCGGCTCTGTCATAGATAACCTGCGATCCGCGGAACGACGCTCCATTCTCCAGATAATAGAGTCCCATTCTGCTCCCGCCCAGGGAGATCATCGAGGTATCAACGCCCCATTTGCGTAAAAACTCGAGGGCAGAGCGTCCTATCATGTTATCCGGCAGACGCGTCATGTAGGCGGAATGGATACCCAGCCCGGCAAGACTTACGGCAACATTTGCCTCTGTACCGCCAAAATTAATATCGAAAATATTTGTCTGATTCAATCTAAGATTGCCCGGAGGGGAAAGTCGGAGCATTATTTCTCCAAAAGTGACAACTTTTTTAGTTTTATTTTCATTCACGATAATTTTACCTTGCCGATGTTAGTTGTTTAAATCTTTTTATGTAACGGGCAGCATCAGATTTGACCTTTTCATAGTCGCCAGTCTGAGCACCTTTAGTAAGATCGCTGCCGGCACTCACACATGAGGCTCCGGCATTCATCCAATCACCTATATTTTCATAGGTTACACCGCCGGAGGGCATAAGCAAGGCCTGCGGGAGAGGACCAAATTTAACCGATTTTATAAAATCTATGCCGAGCACATTTGAAGGGAAAACTTTGATAAGTTCAGCTCCCGACTCGAGAGCAGCTATCATCTCATTAACAGTCTGACAGCCGGGGATATAAAGAACTCTGTATCTGTTACAGAGTTTAGCGATCTCCTCCGAGAATACAGGTCCGACTATGTAGCCGGCACCATTCAGGATAGCAAATCTCGCCGTTTCACTGTCAAGAACAGACCCGGCTCCGATAAGTGCCGCTTCGCCATATTTCCGAACACAATCTCTTATCACGTCACCGGCCTCAGGCACAGTAAAGGTGATCTCAACGGCATTAACACCGCCGTCAACACAGGCGCACGCTGTATTAAAAGCTGTCTCAGGTTTATCCCCGCGTACAACAGCCACAATTCCGCACTCTATAATCCTGCTAAGCATCTCATTTTTATAAATCAACTCACAAGCTCCTCTAAATCATATCAACGACTAATATTGCTATATCATCATCATGCGGAACGTTATTCTTGAATGTAAGTATATCGTTGTACAAGAAGTTGACAAATTCTTTTGAACTTACATCTTTATTCTGAATAATAACCTCTTTAAAACGCACTTTATCATACAGAACGCGGTCAACATTCCTTGCCTCAATAACGCCGTCAGTATAAAGAACGAGTCTATCCTTCGTATTTAGCTCAACCTGATTCTTAGTGTATTCAACCTGTTTAAGAACTCCGACAACCGGTCCTCTATCACTCAGCTCAACTAATTCCCCGCTTTCTCTCAGAATGTAAATATCGTTATGAGCAGCATTTGAGTACTGCATAGTTTTCTTCTCAGTGTCAATTACGCAATAAAATGCCGTAAAGTAATCCCCGGATTCCTGGATTGCATCACAAAGCTCATTATTGACAGCTGCCATAACTTTTAGAGGATCAACCAGTTTTTTTGCGTTTGTGTTGAATGAAATTTTTGCCATTGTGGTAATCAGGGCTGCCGGTATACCATGACCGCAAACATCAAGAATGACAAGACCAATCTTAGTATCAGTTATCTTGAACACATCATAAAGATCTCCGCCCAGCGCCTCCATCGGAAGGTAGATCCCGGAGAAGTCAAGTTTGTCAACATCGGGAAATATCTTCGGTATCAAAGACATCTGGATTCTCTGAGCCATCATGAGTTCTTTTCTGTTCTCCTCATAGGCAATACTTAATTCTTCATTAGCCTTATTAAGAGCCTCTGTCCTCTGTTTTACAAGATCCTCCATGTGTTCGCTGTATTCACTGACAGCGCCGCACATCGAGTTGAATGTGTTGCCGAGCTCAACGAATTCGCCAAAGAACCCCGAAGTATTAACAACTGTCTTATAATCATTGGCAGAGATCCGAGTAACACCCTCAGACAACTTTTTAATCGGTCCGACAAGAAATTTACTGAGTAAAATACTTATAAAAACTACAAGGAGGATAATGATAAGACTTGTAACAATAATCCACATAACGATTTTATTTATAGGTTCATATACCTGCGATAGAGGATGAAAATAGACAAGTTTAACGTTTGAATTGGGAGCGATTGCACTCACAAAAAGATACTTCATTCTCTTGAATGTTACAATTTTAATCTTTTCATACTTATATTCCTCACTGGAAACTTCATCAAGATTTTTCTTAACTTCCGGCAACGATAGAATATTTTCATCTGTATTTAACAAACGGTAATCTTTGATACCCATCTCCTCAAATTCATCATAAACCGGATCATCCTTACTCAGCTTATATCTGAAGGTTTTTGGATCGTATTCATAGATATCATCCTGAGACGGGTGATTCCTTGCTATTATTGCATTATTTCTATCAAGAACATATAATGTCCCCAATTTTAAACTTTGGATATCTTTATAAAGACTCGGGAAAAAACTGCTGCCGGCTGTCACTATCATAAGTTTATTAAGATTGCCTGTCTCATTTTCATAATAAGGATATATAAAAAGTGATGTTTGTTCGCTTTCATAACCAACCAGCACCCCGGCACCCGGCCTTCCGAAAACAGCTCCGGCATCCCTATTCTCTCTGAGATAATTAACAAGCGGATCCTTCTTTAAAAGCTCGCCGTTTATAGTGGTACTGGCATTATTAAATCTGAATATCTTATAATTTGTATTGTCGATAAGTGAACTCTTGTCAAACTCCACAATATGAAAAGGCCCGGTAAATCTCGTAAAAACTGTACGGGTTATACTGCCGCCTCTCGGATCTGATCCATTCTCACCAAGACTTTCGAGCAGCTCCCGCTCCTCAAGCTGACTCTTAAACTGCGGATAACTTACTATTTTCTTAAAATTATCAACAAGACTTATATCAACAAAGGAGAGAGAGTATTGATTATAAATAAAATCGACATTATTGGTGACCTGTTTCAAAACAGTATAATAGAAAACGTTACTTTGTTCCTTTAACTTGTTAAAGAATCTCACAGCCGAAAAACCGGCAATTATGAAGATAGGAACAATAGCTATCGGGATAATCGTCAAGAGTATCCTTGTCTGCATATTAATTTTCTTTATCATGACATACACCTCTAAAAAAGCATTACTTGCCATTCTAACTTAATTATAAAAAAATTACAATTGTAAAATGATATTACACATAAATAACTCATAACAAACATTTGTAAACAAATATTTTCTATTGTAATAGATTAATTCTTTATTTATAATACAGAAATACTGTTATTTTTTTGTGGAGAATAGATATGGAGATTGTTGTACCGTCACTTTTACGCATTAAACCTAATGCACTTTTTAAACTTGGAAAATATCTGCGTATATGCGGTTATACCGAAGTTGCCGTTATCTACGGAGAGGGGATCAAAGAACTCTTTTATAACACGATTGAGATATCTTTTGCCTCATCAGAGATTAAAATTCTCCATGAGGAGACAGCTCTTTCCAGCGGAATAGACGATGCGTTTGCAACGGCAAAAAGGCTGCCAAAAAGCATCAAAGCAATCGTAGCAATAGGCGGCGGCAAAGCAATCGATTACTGTAAATTTGCCGGTCATGTGATGCAGCTGCCAGTTATCTCTGTACCAACAGTTATTTCCAACGACGGATTCGCCTCTCCGCTTTCGAGCATGGATATAGACGGCAAAAAAACAACGGTTAAAACAAAGATACCGGATGGTGTTATAGTTGACACTGAGATCATAAGAAAATCTCCCGTAAAGTTTATTTATTCGGGAATGGGTGATCTGTTCTGCAAAATAACATCAATTTTTGACTGGAAACTCTCCTATAAAAAAACAGGTGAATACGTAAATGATTTTGCATCAGTTATTTGTAAAAACGCAGTAGACACATTCATCTACTACAAAAACAAAGACGTAACCAGCACCGAATATCTCGGCATAATAGTCGGCTCGCTCCTTATGACAGGGATCGCGATGGAAATAGCCGGATCATCACGGCCGGCAAGCGGAAGCGAACACCTCATCTCGCACGCCTACGACAAACTCGCAGCAAAACCGTCAATGCACGGACTACAGACAGGAGTTGCCTCATATGCGGTAAGTTATCTGCAGGGTGCAACTCATGAAACAGTCAAAACAACAATCCAGGAATGCGGATTTCTCGATTTTATGGAGCAAAACAAACTAAATAAAGCAGATCTTATAAAAGCAGTTCGGTACGCACCTGAGGTGAAAAATGGATTTTACACAATCTTATCCGAAAAAGATAATATCGAAAAACTGGCAGAGTTTATAGAAAAAGATGAACTTATGGGTAAAATGACAGAATAAATGTCATTATTAAAAAATCTGTAATATACTAAACATAAAAATATAGAATGATACAGGTTACTAATGAACTATGATAACAGAAGTCTTTTTGCCGCATTTGATAATCTTCTTGAACCAATTATTGTTGTAGACAGGAATGACTGTAAAATTATCTCAATGAACACTGCTTCAAAAAAACTGATAGGTTCTGACAAATCCGGAAGCATCTGTTCCGATATAATTAATTTTCCGGTTGACTCAATCTATATTCTACAGAATGAAAATTTGATCTCAAAATACGATTCATCTATAAAAAGAAACGATGGTAATATAATTTATGTTCAGTTATCGGTCTCTCTTTATGATCCATTTGCTGTAATAGAGATAAAAGACAGCACTGACGATATAACTGCCAGGGATTTTATAAAAGATAAAATGGTTTTTGATAAAATCATAACCGATACACAAAATGAATTTGTTTTTATAAAAAATTTTGATACCGGAATAATAAAAACATTACAAAAAATAAAAACAATAATGGACAGCTGCAGAGTAACATTCAATCCAGCTTTTTATAATGACGAAATTAACACACCAGGCATTTTTGACATTAAGAACTCATCAGACCAGAAATATTTTATAGATAAAAATTACAATGAGATCCGCAACATACCAAAAATTATAAATAATATTGAAAATGGGAAGGCCGTAAGGATCATAATCAGGGAAGATTTACAGACAAAGTCACATTTTATAAAATCACTTATAAAATTGGGGATAAAATCAGCCATTCTTTTACCGGTTTTTTGCGGGAATGGAATTGGCGGTATAATACAAATAGACAGTACAAAAGACACTAAAGAGACAGAACCAAGGATCTTACGTTTATTAAAAATACTTGCGACAATTATAGGATATGCAATTAACAGAAAAAGAACTTATGAGCAGTTAGTTGAGAATAATAATTTTATGGAAACAATAATAAATACTATTCCGGAACCGGTTTTTTATAAAAATAAAGAGGGATTTCTGCTTGGATGCAACAACTATTTTGCATCTGAAATTACAGGTTCTGATAAACAAGCAATAATTGGTAAAGATTTTAGTTTATGTTTTGAAAAATCATTTTCAGATGAATATAAATCGTTAGAAAAAAAATTTCAATCGTCCGGAATTTTTCCGGTAAGTTTTGAAAAAACATTAAAAAACAGTAAAAATCACACAAAAGATTATATTACATATATTGCACCATTTAAAAATAAAGACGGATTAATATCTGGAACTCTTGGAATTATGTTTGATATGACTCAAATAAATGATGCCAATAAAAATATAAAAAATATGATGACCGCAGTAAATCAGTCCGCAAATGAAGTGATTATAACAGATCATAAAAATATTATTCAGTACGTAAACTCATCATTCACAAAAATAACAGGATTTGAAAAAGATGAAGCTATCGGAAAATATCCATCAATACTAAAATCGGGAAAGACATCATCTGACTACTATCTTAAAATGTGGGAAGTCCTCAAAAAAAACAAAGTTTGGAACGGAGAATTTATTAACAAACGTAAGAATGGTGAATTGTATGCGGAAAGGGTTTCCATAACACCAGTGACCAATGCAAATGGTATAATAACCCATTATATCAAAGTTGCTGATGATATAACAAATGAGAAAGAAGCAGAAATAAATAAAGAGAAACTTCAGAAAAAACTAGCAGAAACAGACAAAATTCTTACTATCGGAGAGATTGCCGGGGGCGTTGCTCATGAATTTAACAATGTGATATCTATAATTAAATCAACAGCTGAAATCATGATGCTGAACCATGCTTCAGGGAATTGCATCTTACCCCAATCAATAATTAATGACTTAAAAAACATCGATAATGCAACAGTACGGGCCGCTGATATAGCATCAAATCTCATGACACTGGCAAAGCCATCAAATAATTATCTTAATTTTTATGATATTAACAATATCATAGAAGATAATTTAAAGATAAATAAATATTATATGGATAAAGAAAAAATATCTATAAATAAATGTTTTTCATTGCTACCTGAAATTTTTATTGATGCCAATCAATTAAATCAAGTTTTCTTAAATCTTATTATTAACGCTTCTCATGCAATGAAAAACACTAAAAATAAATTAATTCAGATAGTAACCAGCTTGTCAAATGGATATGTTGCAATCGACTTTACCGACAACGGATGCGGTATTCCTGAAACTATAATTGATAAAATATTTAATCCATTCTTTACAACAAAAGGAGCATCCGCAAAAGATGATAAAACAATTAATGGAACCGGACTGGGATTATCTGTAGTAAAAAGTATAATTGAGAATAACAGCGGAACAATCGAAGTAAGAAGCGAAGTTAATATCGGAACAACATTTTCAATAAAACTTCCTGTTATTGACAAAGAAACATTTGATTCAGAGTCATACAGCAGAGAGATACCTCAAGATAGAAATTTTAACCCGGCGATCTTCATTGCGATAATAGGGATATCACCGCCGCTCTCATACATAATAAGGACATTTTTGATAAAATCCGGATACAAAAACATTGATTTTATAGAAAATAACAGAACAATTAACGCAAATATTTTAGAAAACAATTATAATTTAGTCATAACTACAAATAACGTATTACAGGATGAAGACATCATTCTAAATACATTGATAAAAGATAATAATCAACAAAGGAAAATTATTTTGTTTAATGGAGAAAGCTCCGGTTTTAAAGATAACAGCAGCTTTATATTGTTAAAAAAACCTTACAAAATGTCAGAATTTCTGACAATTGTTGACAAATACGGATTAAGGCTCAACGGAGAGTAAAATGGATACATCTTTAAAGAACAAAAAAATATTGATTATCGATGATGAACCCGAATTAAGAAAAAATATAGCAAACATTCTAACAATTCTCGGCTTTATAACATCGGAAGCCTCTGACGGCAAAGAAGCACTTGGAATTTTAACTCACGAGGAGATCGACCTCGTCATAAGCGATATTAAAATGCCTATTATGGATGGCTACGAGTTACTCGAGATTGTTCGTAAGAATGAAAATATACGCCATGTTCCATTCATATTCGTCACAAGCAACATCGCAAGGGAGCAGGTGCGCAAGGGAATGGAACTTGGAGCAGATGATTATATAACAAAACCGTTCAGTACAGAGGAGATCGCCCACGCTATCCGTTCAAGGCTTGAGAGAATGGGTAAGTTTAGCGAATATTATGAGAAAAAATTTAATGAAATTATAAATAGTCTGAAAATAAAAGCGTATACAGACAGTGTAAGCGGACTTCCAAATATTGTTGCATATAGAGATGATATCCAGAATCATTACAATAAGAATATCCCATTTCTGCTATTTCTAATTGAAATTGACGGAGCTGAAGAATTGACAGCATTTCTATCTCTAAAAAGTTACGATTCGATTATAGAACATATATCATCACAATTAAAGTCAATATCATCGATCAATGCGGTATATTCCATCTCAGAAAAGGAATTATGCTTCATTTTAAATACACCCGGAGATGCTGTAACAACAAATTACATTAACGATAAAATATCATTTGTAACCAACTTAATAAATACACCGGTTATAACCAACAATGTAGAATTATCATTTTCAACAAACGGAGGAGTTTATAATAATGACAATAAACAGATTAAAACACCAGACGAAATATTACACATGGCAAGGATTGCAAAAAAATTTTCCCAACTTGTAGGAGACAACATTTATTCGATCTACTCTGACACGATAAAAGAAAAATATAATAAACACTCCAGTGAACAAATAAAAAACCATCTGCACATAACAAAAAAAGAGGATTCTACATCAAATATAGAAGATTCAAATAATTATGAGACAAAAATTTTTTTCCTGTATCCGCAAACTATTATACAAAATGACCTTATAAAAGAGATCAATAAGAATGAGTATTCAGCTTATGTAATAAACGATCATATTAAAATTCTAAAAATATTAAAGAAATATACAAATTCAATTTTATTTATAAATATTGACTCAGTTTTACAAGAATCAGAATGGGAAATCTACATAAAAAACATCTTAAAGGATCCTGAACTCAACAAAATAAGAATCGGAATAATATCACACAGTGATTCAAAAAATCTTTCAGAAAAATATCTTATAAAAATGATGGTTCCTTGCGGTTTTATAAAGATGAAATCTGGTTTTAATGACAGTTTAAATATAATTTTAAAAGTGCTTGAGGCAAATGAAGCTAAGGGCAAAAGAAAATATGTCAGAGTTAAAATAAAAAAAGACGAATATACTTTTGCATATCTTAAAATAAACGGCATAGCCTATCATGCAAATATTTCTG
>JBFZEO010000321.1:0-3121 GCA_041306845.1 Spirochaetota bacterium | reverse complement strand
AATCCTCAGCTTCATTCCACCTCCCCATGTTCTGATAGATTAATCCTTTCCAGAATTGTGCATCCATGGCGTACTCGGACAACCTGTATCTCGCCGTTATTTCTTCCATATATATAAGTGACTGAGCATATTTATTGCCAAAATAAAAAGAGATCCCCAGATAGTAAAGTGCTTTGGGCGTGTATCTTGAGTCCTCTTTGGTTGTATCGAGATATTTCTTGAGATTGGTTACTGCGAAGTCGTACTGTCCGCGGTTGTAGTCGCTGATTCCGGTTTCGAGGAGTGCCTGGCTGTTTGTTTGAGAATGGAGGGCAACCGCCGCTACGATGAAAAGTATTATGAATTTTCGCATTTTGTCTCCGATAAAATATTTATTTTGCTACAATTATTTTGTCGTTTTCAAGTTTGACTAAAATATTGTCACCCTTTTTAATCTCGCCCGATATTATTTTGTAGCTTATCTCATTCTCAATGTAGTTTTCGATTACACGTTTTAGAGGTCTCGCTCCAAATTCCTGGTTATACCCAAGATCGGCAATCTTATCTTTGATTTCGTCGGCAAAAGTTATTGTGTATCCGTTCGATTTTATTTTTGCCTCTAGTTTTTTGAGAATGATATTGGTTATGAGATTAATATGTTTTTTATCAAGCGGATGAAAAACTATAACGTCATCGATCCTGTTAAGAAATTCAGGTTTAAAGAATTTCTTTGTTTCCTCAACTATTTTCTCTTTTATCAGTTCATAGTTGCCGTCATTGCTTTTTGTGTTAGTTGTGAATCCGACTCTTTTTTCCAGATCGAAGATATGAGAAGACCCGAGATTGGAGGTTCCGATTATGATACAATCTTTAAAACTCACAGTTACGCCCTGACTATCGGTGAGCCGTCCCTCGTCAAATATCTGTAGAAGTATGTTAAATACATCCTCATTCGCCTTTTCCATCTCGTCGAGGAGTATGATAGAGTATGGATTTCTTCGGATCTGCTCGGTGAGCTGTCCTCCCTCTTCATAACCCACATATCCGGGAGGTGAACCTATCATTTTGGAGACAGAGTGTTTCTCCATATACTCGGTCATGTCGAGTCTGATTATTTTTGTTTCATCGTCAAATAGGAATTCAGCCAGTGCTTTGGCAAGTTCTGTCTTGCCGACTCCTGTCGGTCCTAAAAATAGAAAGGCGCCGATTGGTCTGTTAGCATCTTTCAATCCGGCTCTGTTACGTCTTATGGAGTTGGAGACCGCTGTAATCGGCTCGTCCTGCCCGATAATTCTATCGTGGAGTTTTTCTTCCATAGTTTTGAGTTTTTCGGATTCTGTTTCTACTATTCTTAGAACCGGAATCCCAGTCTGCTGACTTACAACTTCAGCGACATCCTCCTCAGTCACAATGTTATCGTTAAATTCACGTGACTTTATCCAGTCGTCTTTGATGTCGCGAAGTTCCTTGTCTATGCTGTTTATCTTTTTTTGTATTTCGACAACGGAGTCGAGTTCGTTGGTGTTAAACGCCTCTGTCTGTTCCCGTTTGAGTCTTGATTTTTGTTTTTCTATCTCCTGTACTTCAGGCGGAATGGTAATAAGGTAGAGATGTTTGCGGGCACCTGCCTCATCGATAAGGTCGATTGCTTTATCGGGGAGATATCTCTCATTTATGTACCGTTTTGACATTCTCACAGCGCTGTCAATGGCCTTTGCATCAAAAACGACCTTATGGTGACTCTCATACTTATGTTTGATTCCGTCGAGAATGGCAATCGACTCTTCGATAGTTGGTTCGTCCAGAGTTATCGGCTGAAATCTGCGTGAAAGAGCCTTGTCTTTTTCGATAGTTTTTTTGTAGGTGTCAGTGGTGGTTGTGCCTATTATCTGCACCAGTCCTCGTGCGAGTGCCGGTTTTAGAATGTCGCTTGCCTTGATCGATCCTCCGCCGGATGAATCTATGAGCGTTTGCAGTTCATCTATGAATGCTATTACACGTCCGTTTGAGGCGATGATTGTGTCCACAATTGCCTTCATTCTCTCTTCAAATTCTCCTTTAAACTTTGCTCCGGCGGTAACTTGAGCCATATCTATCTGGATTATTTTTTTATGAAGAAGTGTTTCCGGGACTCTTGAGTTTATGATGAGTTGAGCGAGTCCTTCGACAAGAACTGTTTTCCCAACTCCTGGGTCACCTATTATTATTGGATTATTTTTTGTTCTTCTGGCAAGAATTTCTATTATGCGGGATATGTCTTTTTCTCGTCCGATAACAGGATCGAGTCTGCCTTGTTGAGCAAGTTCCGTGAGGTCTGTCCCGTAGACTTTCAGGAGGTCTTCCTGGCTTTCTGCGTCCCTTGAGTTAATGGTTGTTCCGCTTCGTAATTCTTTATAGGCCTCTTTGCAGTCAGTATATCTGAGACCGAGACTGTTTAATATACCGGCAGCTGGTTGGATCTCCTGGTTGAAGAACGCAAGGAATAGAGTTCCGGTTGAGATGAATTTGTCGTTTAACATCTTTGCTTCATCGAGAGCTATTTCAAATAGTCTTTCCACTTCCGGGCTGAGACTTATATTCATTATTTCCGGCGGTTCGTCCGACTTAGGTTGAGATGCATATATTTTTTCAGACATCTGATCAATTACTCTTGTCGGATCAGAGACTATTTGTTCTATCATTTTATAAATAATAGAGTCATCCTGTTCAATCATGCCGATTAGAATAAATTCGGGGGCAAAAACGGTCTGACGCAGATTGGCGAGTTCCATTGTCCCAATGTTAATGGCGTGTATAACTTTTTCAGTAGATATTCTTAAATATTTCTGGAACAATTTTAACTCCTTGGATAGTACTTCCCGACTAATAATTTTAGTCTTTTTTTAGTATACTAAAATTAAGATCAAAAAAAAACATTATTGTAATGTTTTTTTATTAAGTTGAGGTTTGTGATTTGTGATGTAATTTGATTTTCGGGTTGGGGCGGTGTTTTTTTGCAGAAAATGCCTATAGGAGGAGAATTTCGGTGATGACTCCGTAGTTATTTACTACCTCAACGCGGTTTTTTGCAAAAAAATTTGTCATATGGGTTTTTTGTAGGAATGCGTCTGAGAAGAACTTGTTCCATTTTCTAAACATCTTC
>JBFZEO010000318.1:0-8916 GCA_041306845.1 Spirochaetota bacterium | reverse complement strand
GATCGATCGAAAAGTACAAGTGGAGAACTATAATTTTAAGTCGTGTTCTTTTTGTCATACCTTATAACATCCAAAATATAGTTTATGGTTTAACAAAAGTTGATATTTTTTCCTACATAGTCGGGACAGCTATAGGTATAATCCCTATAACAATAGCCAATGTTATCCTGGGATACGCTATCTCAAATGCCAGGAATTCTGATCTGTTAAAAAATAATTACTTTGTTGTTTTTGGGATTGTATGCTCGGTATTATCTATTGTAATAGGCATATTTGCTATAAAATATGTATATGACAAAAAAAAGTCAAAAGTTGAGGAAAAACAATAATCTATGGAACCAGGTTTTAATTCTGCAGATAAAGGTACTTTATTTCACAGTCTGGTTAAGGAGCTGACAGAAAGTGAGCGCTTGGGATTATTAAACAAACTTGGAAATATTGACAATGATATAAAATCAGATAAGTCAGAAAACTTTCAGAAAACAAAAGAGCGGGAACGTAAAGAACTTCAAACTTTTTCAAGGGTTACTTTTAATCATTATAATTTTATTGTTAAATTTTTTGTTTACATAAAGGCTTTTTTTGAAAATACAAATATTGATGATGTCGTTGTACAGAACGAGCTAAAAAGAAATGCTCAGGATCTGAAGATAAATTGTTCAAAATACATAAACATATCAGAACGAAAAATTAAACCTCAGATAATGGAATATATAAAAGAGTTAATTAAAAATGTTACTATATTAAAGGATATGTTCTCTCCTTACATAGAAAATAAACTTAATTATTATGAGTTTATTACGTATTATTTTGAAAAGAATAAATCTGATGACATTAAGAATTCCTATAACTTGCTTTATCCTGTAGATTTTGACGAATCAATAGACATTCTTGAAAAAAACAACTACATAGAAGAAAAAAATAAACGTATAAAGAAATACTTTAATGATATTAATTCACTAAATATAAACAATCTAAATATTGAGATTCGTAAATTTGAAAAATATGTAAGAGTTTTAACTTTTAATTACGATGATCTTTTAAAATATTTTAACATAACAGATATTAATCAGCCTTACAATGATCTTGACCCGCAGTATATAACGGATGGATTTATATCAACATTTGACAGAATGTACAGGATACTAAAATCTATTGATTTTGATTTTAACAATTTAGGGATATTTGATGATTTCCTGGAATTTAATAAACTTTTTCCGCAAATTGACAGTATTTTAATTGCTAATGATGATATTAGCCTGATTAAAGATATTGTTTATCTAACATTTGAAAATATCAAAACTATTATGGATATTATTCCGTTTGATAAGATATTTAAATACTTATATAAGTCGATAATCTATTCTGCTTCACCTTTCGAGGTCGGTTATAATATATTAGAGCTTTATAAATCATATAAACGGACAATGATAGATAAGTTATGGGAGAATAGTTACTATTCTCTAAAAACGGAAAATATAAAGATATATATTACAGATTTGTTCGATGGTACCGATTATGATACATTTAATTATTTCTCAAGGGATCTTAAAAACAAGCTGGAGCGTTACTCAGGGTTTACAGTAAAAGATTATAACAGTATCAATCTTATAGGTTTCTTTTTGAACTCACATTATCACGAAAAGATAATGCCGGTTGTTAATAAACTGCTTATTGACGGATCTTTTATAAAGGAAATGGTTAAGTCAAACCTATCATCAACATATTATCTTCTTAAGTCGGGATATGATAAAATCTTGCTTTACGATCTTGAGTTTAAGGAAGATTCTCCATTAAAAAAGAAAATTAACAACTCTATAATAAGAATTTCCTCGGATTCCAACTTTAAATCCATACTCGTAAATGTTGTTCATGATATAAATGAGGAACTTCAGCGGTTGAAAATAGAAATTATTGAGGCTTTTAAGGTGATGAATTCTGTATTTATGTCATTGTCAAACAAAGATGTGCCTCAGAGAATAATCGCTAATTTTGAAGATATAAAAATGCCGCATTATTCGACATCGCTGGAAGGTGTTATAAAATCCTCAGAGTATATTGAAAAAATGCTCAATATAATCAGACTCTTTGATGAAACTTATTAAAAAATATTACTTAGTTAATCGTGTAGTTTTTTAATTGTAAATTTTTACCATAGGATAACTATTTACAATTTGACGAGCTAAAATTTGTTAAGTTATCAATATAAACCTCTATAATTTGTGAATTAAAAAGAATATCAATTAACAAGTTTTATTCCCATGAAAGTTTTAAGTTTTGATAATCTGTAGCCAACAATCTCTTTTATCCTTGATAGATCTATGTCATAGATGTTATTGTTGGAATCCATTTTTAGAATATTCTCCATAGGTTGGTTATTAAAGAAGAAGTATCTTTTTTTATTTATTACTTTGGAATAGCATATATTAAAAAACGGGATACCGCGGATATTTTCTATGAGTATTTTATTTTTCACCTTGTATATATCAAATTTCAAAACTATAGATTCTGATGTTAATATGTATTGATAATCAGATCTTAATTCCATTCCACGCAGATGGCCGTATCGTGTTTGTGCGCTGATATAATTACCGAGTGACCATGCAACAAGCGTTCCATTTTCTAACTTTTCAACTTTTTGCAGGACATGAGGATGATGAGCAAGTACAACGTCTGCACCGGCTTCAGATAATTTTTTTATATTATAAAGTTGACTGGTGTCAGGAGAGGTACTGTATTCTTTACCGCAATGGTAGGAAACGATTATAACATCAGCGAGTTTCTTTGCAGCAGTAATGTTTTTGCAGAGTTTATTAAATTCTTTTGTGTTGGAATAAGAAATATAGTTTATATATGGAGATTGATCTCCCTGATCTTCAATTAAACCATTTAATGAAAATGTGAAAGCATAATATCCTATAGTAATATTTTTTACTGTAAAGAATATAAATCTATTTGTGTCGTTTTTAGTAATGCTTATTCCGGAGTTTTTAATGGAGTATTGATTTACCAGATCGAGGGTAGATTTGCAGCCGTCGAGTCCCTGGTCGTAACTGTGGTTGTTTGCAAGAGATAAAAGGTCAATTGAGTATTTTCTTATAGATTCTAAAAGCTCTTTTTTTGAATTGAATTGAGGATAACCGCTGATCCCTTTTCGGATATCTATCGGAGTCTCAAGGTTTGCGAATGTCAGATCATCATCATTGAGGTAGGTTCCCATTGAACTGAAATACGGGTCATACGAACCGCTTAATAAAGCACTCTCCTGCAGATCCTCATGCGCCATGATATCTCCTATTGCCGTTATAGAGATTTTTTGCGTGAATGTGTTGACTGCACATAATATAAATATAACTATAAAATATCTCATTGTGAGGTAATTCCCTAACTAAATATTTCTAAGGTAAAACATCTAATTGTTTTTTATAATTCTTTAAGAACGGACCGGCTACATAAAATTAACCTGTTATTAGAAGAGGAGTCTTCTTTAAAGATAATGCGTAATTTGATGCTTCTTCAATATTACTTATCAATGTCAGATTGCTCTTTCTTTTTTTACTGAGATACTGATAGATCTCTTCCGGATTCGATCTTTTAGTGCTTGATGGGGTTGTAACTATGGTTTTTGCGGATATTTTCAGGATTTCATTGAGGAATGTTTTATAGTCTTTATCAACACTCATTCCAACCAGTACATTCCATTTCCTCTTTCTAAAGTGTAGACTAAGAGATTTTCGCAGTTCAATTGCTGACTCTTTGTTATGTGAAACATCGAGAACGATAAGGGGTTTTTTAGATAAAAGTTGAATCCTTCCCATAATATCAAAAGTCAGATCCTTATTATTTTCAATTATTTCAATAATTGAGGGATTAACTATACTCACCGTATAAAGCGCAAGTATAAAATTATTTATCTGATGTTTTCCATACAAATTTATCGATACTTTCTTTATCTTTCTCTTCTCGATTTTAAGATTAAATTTCATTCCCGATTTTGTTGGAATGATACCGTACGGTTTTATCATCCGCTCTGCTTCATAGTACAGAGAATTCAATTCGGCTGATCTATCTTTAAAAACTTTATAACAATTATAATATTGTTTCCCTATAACTGTTACCGAGTTCTCTTTTATTATCCCGGCTTTTTCGTAGGCAATCTCTTTTATTGTTTTTCCGAGTATATCTGTGTGATCGTATCCTATGGGTGTTATTACCGATATCATCGAATTTACAACATTTGTAGCATCTAAGCGTCCTCCGAGTCCTGTTTCTATGACAAAGTAGTCTGCCTCTTTTCTCTTGCCAAATAGGATAGCAATTATAAAAAATAGTTCAAATGTTGTCGGAATTATATTTGATCTGTCAACAAGAAGTTTTATATCATTGGTTATATCTATCAGGTTGTTATCTGAAATCTGTATTTCATTAAACAAAAAACGTTCATTCACACAGAGCAGGTGAGGGGATAAAAATGTGAGAACGTTATATCCTGATAATCTTAGAAGTTTGGTTATGATAGATGTTGTGGAGCCTTTACCCTTTGTTCCTGCTATATGAATAATCTTTGTGTTATCCTGTGGATTACCTAAGAGTTTTAATAGCTGACTTATATTGCCAAGATTGTAGTTGGTGCTGTAGGCTTGCTTGTCGCTTGTTTTCTCGAGATTAGTAAATGAATAAAGATACGATTCTGCCTCTTCTATTGTTGTAAACATTATTCCCACCCGAAAGTTGCCGGAGGTTTGTTCGTTATATCGTAATAGATATTGAAAATAAAAGGCAACTTTTTTATATCATCGCAGATAGATTTTAATATATCTATATCTAAATGCGCAAATCTTGCTGTCATAACATCTTCCGAGACTACCGGTCTTAGAACAATCGAGCATTTTTTCTCATCATCAGCAAAAGGTAAAGATATCGTGAGATGTTGAAAAATTTTACCGTACCAGTTTGATTCCCTCAGTCTTTTTATGAAAATATAATCAACCTCTCGTATCATATCGAGTCTCTCTTTATTACAGAAAGACTTTGTAAGTTTTCCACTGCTGCCGGAAGTTTCGTGCAGTTTTAAGATAGTTCTATTAACACCAAAAACATTGTTTGTTATATATGAAGAAAATTCTTCAAGAACATCCCACGATATTTTTTTATCAAAGAAATTATTCACATCAAGAACTGCCGGGAAAGAGTAGGTTCTGAAGTCTCCCTGAACACCTACAGATTTAACTTCAATTGGATAAAGTTTGTAATCAAAATTTGCTTTGTCATAAGGTGGCAATTTTAAAAGAGCATCTTTTGTTTTTTCAAAATTCTCAGCATCGTTATTTTTCCCTTCAGAACAGAGAAGGTTGATAGATATCCCGGGACCAGGAAAAGGGTGCCTAAAGACCAACTCATCCGGGAGTCCCAGTACTTTACCTATTTCCCTAACTTCATCTTTATACAGATCTTTAAGAGGTTCGATAACGAGTCCCCTTTCAATCAGGTCTTTTATCCCGTCGACACGGTTGTGATGTGTTTTTATGACGTTGGAGTGTTTTGTTCCGCCGGACTCTATGATATCTGGATAGAGTGTCCCCTGTGCCAGGAGCCAGTTGTCTTCATCGAGGTTTTGACTTTTTACAACCTCGTCTCTCACATTGATAAAAGTTTCTCCTATTATCTTACGCTTTGTCTGCGGATCAGTTTGATTTCCCACGTTTTTGAGGAATGTATCTGTCTTGTCGACTCCGATAAAATTGTTGTAACCGATAGACCGGTAAAGGGAAACAATCTCCTCACTCTCGTTTTTTCTCATAAAACCATTGTTAATGTAGAGCCCAAGTACCCTTTCAGTCCCGAGTGCTTTATTTAAAAGTGCGAAAGCTACTGAAGAATCGACTCCCCCGGATAGAAAAAGTAAAACATTTTTATCACCGGCTGTTTTTTTGATATCGTTTATTATAATGGAAAGAACCTGATCCGAATCCCAGTTCTTTGATATTCTGCAGAACTTTGCGAAGTTATCGAACATCTCCATTCCAAAAACAGTGTCTTTTACCTCAGCATGGAACTGAACGGAAAAACGTTTTAACTCTTTGTTTTCAAGAACTGCGTATCGACAGTGATCTGTAAAGGCTGTATTTATGAATGAATCCGGTTTGACAGTAACCTCATCTGTATGGCTCATCCATACCTGAGCCGGCAGCTTTATCCCTTTTAGCAGGACACTATCATCTTGATTGCCGTTACTTTTAAGCATGGCAAATCCATATTCTCCGACAGCCGCTTTTTTTACCTCTCCCTTGTGGAGAATATTTAAAAGCTGGTGTCCATAACAGAGTCCAAGAATAGGTATGTTTAACTGGAGTATTTTATCGTTAAAAACAGGAACGTTCTTTTCATAAACTGATGCCGGACCGCCGGAGAGGATTATCCCTTTTACATCATCGTTGATCTCATCGGTAGTTATTTCCGGTAATGCGATCTCGGTGTAGTAACCGAGTTTTCTAAACCTTTTGGCTATTAAATGCGCGTATTGTCCGCCAAAATCAAGAACTAAGAGTTTTTCCATCTACAATTTATCCTGTAATATAATTTGTTTTGCTTTATTTAAATTGTTTGTTTTTAATAATTGTTTTGCTTTATCCCAGAAGATGTCAAGTTCATTAAGGGTAAAATCTCCAATCTGTTTTCCGGAGTTCTTAACTTGAAGTTCAACGAGTGCAAATCGCTCGTAAAATCTATTATTACATTTTGCCAGAGCTACATCGGCGTGGATCTTATGATGAAGTCCGAGATTGATTATAGAAAACAGAAGATCTCCGAGTTCGTGCTCAATCTCGGAGTTGTTGCCGGATTTGAGAGCATCTTTTAATTCTGTGTACTCTTCATCTATTTTCTTTATGATATCATCCGGATTTTCCCAATCAAATCCGACTTTGCTTACCTCTTTTTGTATCTTATACGCTTTTAACAACGGCTCAAACGATTTTGGTATTTTATCAAGGAGAAACTCATGGGATTCGCCTTTTGTTAATTTTTCCTCACTCTTTACCTCTTCCCATATACTGTTTACATCATCAGGATTCTCGGCATGTGCATCTGAGAAAACTTGCGGATGTCTCCTTATAAGTTTGGATGATATTTCATCTATAACGTTTTCTATGGTAAACTCGTTATTTTCTTCTGCTATTACAGAATGGAGTAAGATGTGCAAAAGGAGATCGCCGAGTTCTTCACGTAAATGATTATAATCTTTTCGGAAGATAGTATCCGCTACTTCGTTTGTTTCTTCAAATAGATAGGCAACGAGTGTATCGTGAGTTTGTTTTTTGTCCCATGGACAACCGTCCGGGGATCTTAATTTCATGATGATTGATTTTAATTTGTCAAACTTTTCCATGTTGTTAATTGCCTGTTGCATAGTACTTTAGTGTAGTAATATGTAATATATGTTATGTGTCGCATTAAATCATATTTTTTATAAAATGTCAAAAAATAGAAATAAAAAAAGGTGTTCTTTATACAAAGAACACCTTTAATGGGCAGTGCCAGGATCGAACTGACGACATTCTGCTTGTAAGGCAGACGCTCTCCCAACTGAGCTAACCGCCCTTAACGATGGTTATCTTATATCATATAAGGTTTTGGCTGTCAACAATTAATTTAAAAAAATATAGAATTATTTTTCAAGAAATTTAATTTCAATATATGGTTTAATCCCTTTACTTGAATCGGCTATTATGGCCGAAGGATCTCTTTTTATATTAATATCCGGAACACCATTTTTTATAAGATAGTTTCTTATTGCAGTAGCTCTTTGAGTTGCTTCACGTATTATCTTTTCGTCATTGGTGCCGTTTGTTGCATATCCGGTTATGAGTATAACTGCGGTTTTGTTTTCTTTCATATAATCAGCGATGTTATTGATGATCTCTATGGTTTTTTTGTCAAATGAAGTTCCTTCAAAAACCATTTCATAAAATTTAATAGGTGTATTTTTTTGTGTATTTTTTATTTTAGTATATAGTTCACTAACTTTTTTTTGTTCCTTTGTAGTTTCAACCTGTTCGTTTTTTATAGATTGTTTAAGCTCTTTCGGAGGCGGAGGCTGATCAGATTGTTGATTACAGATATAATAGAAATCCCTATATCTCTTTTTTTTATCTCCGATGTAATTAATTTTAATTCCCATACAGTAAGATGGATAATAAATATTTTTAGAAGTATTTTCTGATTTATAGTAAAAATATTCTATTCCACCTGAAGCAAACAAAGAGAGATAATTTGTAAAATTATAATTAAAAGCTATATCCCCTTTTATAAAATATGAATTATTTGCAAATGTAATATCTGATATTCCGACGTAGATTGAGTTTATGATGTTAAAATTACGGTGAGGAGGAATGGATAGGTCGAGTGAACATTTTCCGGCGATTCCATATCCTGTCTGGTTATTCATTCCGATCCCTATTTCATAAAAAGAAGAACTATTCCACAGAAAATATATACCGGGATTAATTGTTAAATATGAAAATTTATATTTGTAGGACAGTGAACCATGTATCCTGAAAAAACTCCCATAGAAACTATTATCGTTTGTAGTACCAAACGATCTATATTGAACCATTGCACCTAAAAGTATACTGTTTTTTAGGTAAGAAAGATTATATGTTATATCCCCGTCAATACCCAGGACAGGTAATTTATTTTGAAAATCATAAGTGTATGGTAATACTGACTGGTTTAGCTCAAAACCGTGTATAACTCGATTATTGGAATAAATGGTTGAAAGAAATAATAAAAATGTTATAAATATAGTAAATTGTTTAATCATACCTGTATTACTTTAGTTTTTACAGTATTTTAGCAAAAAATTCAATTGATTAAAAGATATAATGAAAAATATAAAATATTTAATTTCTTTGATTT
>JBFZEO010000310.1:0-2850 GCA_041306845.1 Spirochaetota bacterium | reverse complement strand
GATCTTCAATGAGGGAAATCTTATATCGATATATGTTTCCGATAACGGACGGGGAATTGATGTTGAAAAAGTAAGGAAAAAGGCTGTTAGTTTAAATCTGATCTCCGCTGATAAAGTGCTTAAGGATCAGGATGTTTACGCTCTGCTTTTTGAACCGGGTTTTTCGACCGCGGAAAAAGTAACAAGTGTTTCCGGGCGTGGAGTCGGTCTCGATGTTGTTAAGCGGAATATAGAAAAACTCAGCGGATCTATAAGGATAACTTCTAATCCCGGGAAAGGAACTACATTCGCCATAAAACTCCCTCTGACACTCGCAATAATACAGGGTCTCATGGTGAAAGTACAGGAGGAGATATATGCGCTGCCGATATCATCTGTGCTTGAAAGCATCAGGATCACTCCGGATGAGATAAAGTCGATAGATAACTATGAGGTTATCAATGTGAGAGATGATGTTTTGTCGCTGCTGCGGTTATCCCGTCTTTTTAATATAGGCGGAAATGAGGATAGAGAATTTTATTTTGTTGTTATAGTCGGCGTAGGCGACAAGAAAATGGGACTGCTTGTTGATCTGCTTATCGGTGAGGAAGATATAGTTATTAAACCTTTAAAGGATAAATATACGAGTACGCCAGGGATCGCCGGAGCGACGGTTCTCGGTGACGGAACGGTGAGTCTCATTCTCGATGTCTCCCAGCTCATAGAACTTGGCCTAAAAAAAGAGATGGAACACCACACCAGCAAAAGTGTCTCCTATAGAAGCGGAGGGAAAAAATGAACGATGTTCCTAAAATGGATTTCAGATATCTCATGCAGAATCAGAAGAACATAAACAAGTCGGCTTTAGTTAAGAATGACGGCAAGCAGATGATCGAGTATGACTATAAAATTGTTTCCTTTAGAATAGGAAACGAATATTACGGTATTGATATTATGGCTGTTAAAGAGATATTAAAAGAGAAAAAATTTACCAGAGTACCGAACGCTCTTGAATTTGTTGTCGGAGTTCTCAATTTGCGTGGCGACATAATGCCTGTGATCGATCTGGCGAAGATGTTTCATTTGAAAACATCTGGGGCAAGTTCCGATATGGAATCTATCATCATAGTAAAAGTTGAGAATTTATTTATCGGGCTTGTTGTGGAGCAGATTCAGCACGTAATTCCTCTGAGAAAAGACGATATTCAGCCGCCGAGTCCGCTACTTGGTACGATTAATGAAAGGTACATAAAGGGTGTTGCTGATATAAACGAGAGATTATATGTTATCCTTGATACGGATGCTGTTTTTTCTGATAAAGAGAAGGTTAAGAAGGAGACGGTTCCGCAGGATACCGATTTGTCTGAAGAGTTTTTTGCATTCTTTATCGGGCAGATTGAGGAGTTCGGCGGGGTGCATATCAATCAGAACAATAAACCTAAATTCAGAGCAATGTATGAGAACTATGTTAGAGAAAATAAAATTGTAGATATGCCGAAAATTACGAGGGATATTGCGGATGGAATGATAAGGAATTTTCATTCAAAACACACGAATGAATTCTGGGAGTCACCTTACTGTGATCTGTTCAGGTCGGAGGCAGGCAAATATCTGCAGAAGATATGTTCTGATGAGGTTCGTGTCCTTGAGGTTGGATGCGGCAACGGATTTGAAACGTTTTCGCTTTATCTTCTGTTGAGTAATATGTTTGAGGATGCAAATATTAAATTTACGGCAGTTGATATCAATCTTGGAGCTGTAACGTCGGCTTCCGGGCTGGAGGTCAGCGGGAATGAGATCCCTTCATGGATAAATAAAGATGATGTTTTTATGACGACATCATTTGACAGATTTAAGATAAAAAAAGAGATTAACGATAATATTTATTTTGAATTTCACGATGCTAAAAATCTTTCAACTTATAATAAGAAATACGACCTGATAATTGCAAGGGATATGAGCCTCTATCTGAAAGAGCAGGAATTTAACATTCTCATAGACGAGATAGCTGAAAAGATACCAAAAGGCGGTGTACTTGTTGTCGGAGATAATGAATCAGTAACAAGTTCAAAGTTTGACAGATCTTCTGGGGATAAAAATTCCGTATATATAAAAAAATAGTTTGAGACTTTTTTATAAAAACTGCTATAATGTGCTTGTAACAAAAAATATAATTCCCTGTGAATTGGAATAAAAGAGGTTGTATGAGAGTAGAGTATATTAACCCGTTTGTCGAATCAGCAATGAATGTTTTGAAAACTACGGTTTCAGATAATATTAAGAGGGGAACTCCCCGATTGTCCAATAATATCAATAGTATTATGGGGGTGGCGATCATAGTCGGGCTGGCAGGGCAGGTGTCGGGCAGGGTTGTGATAGATATGAATTCTGAGACGGCGTTAAAGATTGCATCTTCTATGAATGGAGAGGAGCTTAGTGAATTTGATGATCTTGTTTGCGCAACATTAACGGAACTGGGAAACATGATAACCGGTAATGCCGTTACAAAACTTCATCAGCTTGGATTTAAGTTTGATCTCACGCCTCCGGCTCTTTTTACCGGCGATAATTTAAGAATTACTGATAATAAAATAGAATCTCTTGTTGTTCCAATTGAACTTCCTGAAGGTAATATTGAGATCAATGTTGCCATAAGAGAGATTGAATAACGAAAAATTACAACATGATGAATAAAATCTCATTTCTTTTATTGAGCCTTTTCCTTGTTTCGTGCATAACTGTTAAAGAGGCAGGCAAGGTTAATGTGCCGCAGACCGGAAAAAAGTCAGATGACGCAGATCGGAAGGCGGAGATTTTACAGCCAAACTTACCGTCTATCAAATCTGTAGTTGTGACTCTCGATCCGTCGCA
>JBFZEO010000308.1:0-5706 GCA_041306845.1 Spirochaetota bacterium | reverse complement strand
GGACTGAATAGAATTCAGATGTACGGCAGATTTAAAGATGATGAGTAACTTCTTTTAAGAGTCATTTTATTTGAATCTTATTGCATTCAAGGAAGTTTTCAAATTCACAATAACTCATAGTCTCTTTTTTGTCTAAGAGAACAGGTTTGCTGAAAAAGAATTTTTTTATAGGTAGTTTTTCCTGGAAATAAACACCCGGGATATGCTTGTTTAATCCGGTGAATGCGAGTTCCATGTAAATATTTTTATTGTGAAGTGTTATCATTATCTTGTTTTGACTCTCAATGCCGAATGTGAAAATAAGAACTGTATCAACGAGGCGATTTAACCCATTCTCAAGAGAAAAAGAGTAAGAGTCGAAACGTTTGTTGTATCTGTACGATACAAGTTCTGCGTCAATAATCAGCTGTTTGACATGAGTGTAGTCCGACATGTGGTCAACGAACGAATGAATCCTGCCTTTTTTGATAAAGTTAAAAATTGTATCGACAAGTTGTGTGAAATCTTTTCTATCCATATTCATGTGCGCATTAAACCAGAAAAGAACCGGATTTGCAATATATAAAATGTATTTTAAGGATTTTTAGAGGCTGGTTTTTAGATAAAAAAAGGGCATCAAATATAAAAATAATTTTAAATTTGAGATTGCCCTTTAATTAAGCGCTCAGAACATCTTTGAGGTCATTCATAAAGTCGTCTACATTGATTCCGTGAGCGTTAAGTCCCTGTTCCAATGTTTCATAATGTGCTAATGCGCATCCGATACATCCTATCCCGTAAGCTTGGAAAACTCTTACAGAAGCCGGATATTTCTGAACAAGTTCTTTAATATTGATATCTTTGCTTATTGCGTCTGCCATAAATATCTCCTTTTAATATTAGCTGTCGTGAATATAATAATTTAACGTTTAAAAATCAAATAAAATTCAATATTTTTCATAATGATGTTGAAAAATATTGAATTTTACCTTAATAATACTTCATGCGGCAAATAATTTTATTTATTTTTTTACTGATATCATTCTGCTTGACGGCGGCGGAGAGGAGCGGCACGGAGGGTGAGAATGTTGTTCCGCTGAAGTATACTGTGATTAATGTTGCTAATGTGTCGCTTAATCCCGTCAATGATAATATCGGAGAGTACATTTCTGAGAAAATAGATGATATTTTACCCGATAATGTTAAAATCTTAAAGGATGAGATATATTATGGGGAGCTTCTGACGAAAGAGGGTGTTGATCTCAGCAGAATTTTTTTTAATGACGATCTTTCAAAACTCCTTAACATTATCAAAAGCGAGATTGTTATCTCCGGGTTCTTTGATGTTAGTGAAAATGGTCTTATGGTGTCTCTCAAGGCTTCTGATAGGGAAGGTAAAACTCTTCTTATGTTTGAAAGACGGGGAATTTCTGTATCAGATAATAATAAATCTTTAGGCGGCGAGGTTTTAACATTCTGCAATGAACTGAAGGCAAAGCTCTTTAAAGAAAAAACTCAGGATGCTGTTCCGAACTTTCTTGACTGGAAAAAAATAACAATAAACAATAAAGTCGGTGTCGCGTTGTTTTTCCCGGGATGTCTGATGATAGTCGGAGGGTCGGTTATGTTTGCCTTTGATTACATATATTTTTTTGAAGCTGTAAGAACTGCAAAAAATAGTTATCAGAATGACGGCGGTTCTTATTCCGATTATTATAATGCTTATGTTCAAAATATGATTTTATTCTGTTCGTCCATAACTCTTGGTGCGCTGGGGCTGATTTTTATAATTGCATCTGTTCCGTTGATGATTTATAAGAATCCGATGATAACTGTATATAAAAAGCAGGAAAAAGTGTCCATGTTTATCAACCATAACCCCGGCGGGGCTGCTCTCGGGGTGAGAATGGTGTGGTAAGCTGCTGTGAATGGCGGTTTTTCCGCTTTCACGGATAAAACTTTTTAAATAACTCTTGAAATTTAGTGCTAAAATAATTATAGTTAGTGAGAATTTTAAAAAAATACCGGGAAATGTTATGAAATATTTAGTTGTTATTCCTTTGTTAATTTGCTGTTTATCCTGTTCGACCATTATAAAGAGCGTTGCCGGAGGTCTGGTTTCCGGTGTATATCAGCAGAACGATCTCACTCTTGTTAAAGACGGCGCTCCGGCGTACCTAATAATTGTAGAGGGGGCTATCTATGGCTCTCCTGACAATAGGGACCTTCTTTTAACAGGCATACAGATGTTTTCTGCTTACTCCGGAGCTTTTGTTGAGGATAAGGAACGTCAGTCCCTTTTTAATGCGAAAGTTACTAAATGGGGCGATATGCTCCTTAAGACTTACCCAAAGTACAAAATTTACGACAGTATCCCATTCTCAGAAAAAGAAAGAAAAGAGAAGGCGTTTAGCGACTTCGTAAAATCCATAAATAAAAGTGATATCCCGTATGTTTTCTGGGGGATTTACTCTCAGGCGATGAGTGTTCTGAGTGATCTCAGTTCCCCTGAGGCGCTTATGATTATCCCCAAGGCGCTTGCTATTATTGACCGTGTATATAAACTCGATGACACTTATTACTATGGGATACCGCATCTTGTCTACGGAGTTTACTATTCTGCTTACCCGGAGGGGCTGGGCGGCGATCCTGTCAAGTCTAAGCAGGAATTCGATAAGGCTATCGAGATATCCGGCGGCAAGCTGCTTCTGTTTAAATATATGTTTGCTGAGTCTTACTGCAAGTCGCAGTACGATAAGGAAACTTATGTTAAGATAATGAATGAGATTTCTCAATTTGATGTTGATAAGTATCCGGAAACAAGATTGATGAACATCCTTGCAAAAAAACAGGCAATTAAGTCACTTGCCTCTGTTGATGAATATTTCTACTGATTTTTATAAAATAAGGAGTTTTTGATGGGAAAAAGCATACTGATTATAATGGCGGCTGTTTTTTTAATATCTGTTTCTGTTAATGCACAGGATAAAAAGACGGCGAAATATCTGTTTAAAATTGCTACTGAGGCACCTGCCGGATCGAGCTGGCATGCTGCGATGACGACTATCGGTAAAGAACTGAGTGCAAAAACAAACGGAGATATTCAGTTGCAGATTTATGCCGGCGGTATCATGGGCGATCAGGCTTCTGTTGTTAAAAAGATGACAATCGGTCAGATAAACGGAGCTACATTCTCAAATAACGGACTGCAGGTTATCTATAATGACTTTGGTGTTGTAGGGTTCCCGCTTATGATGCGCAGTAGTGAAGATTATGACCACATGATTGCGAACATGGGCGACTTTTTTAAGAAGAAATTTAAGGATCTCGGATATACGCTGTTGAGCTGGACAGAGACCGGATCTATCTATATCTACTCAAAGAAACCCATAGACTCTGAGGCAGCGTTGAGAAACTCAAAACCGTTTATTCTGCCCGGGGATGTGATAAGCAAGGCTCTTTTTGATGAATTGAAGACAACTCCGGTTCCGATACAGACATCTGACATTCTAACGAGTCTAAAAACCGGACAGATTGACACTGTTTTCTCTCCTCCATACGGATTGATTGCTATGCAGTGGCACGGGAGTATCTCATATGCGACCGATTTCCCTATAACCTTTATGCTTGGAACGGTCATGGTTGATAACAAGATCTTTGATTCTATGCCCAAAAATTATCAGGATATGATGAGTGAATCTTTCTATAGAAATTTTGAGAAGTTGAAACCTAAAGTAAGGTCAGATAATCAGGTTTCTCAGGATATTCTTAAGAAATATGGAGTTAAATTCATTACGATTACTCCCGATCTTGAAAAAAGGTTTGTTGAAGTCGGGAAAAAGTCTTCAGAAAAACTTATATCGGAGATGGGATATTCAAGGGATCTGTATAATAAACTTTTTACGATGATGGAAAGTTTTAGAAAAAATAAGAAATAAAGGGTTCTGATGGGTAAAACAAAAAAAATAATTGATATTTTCAGGAATATTGAAAAATATTTCCTTGTAGTTATCATTGGTTTGATGGTAATTTTTTCATTCTCACAGATAGTACTCAGGATGGTGGGACATGCTGTGATCTGGTTTGATGAGTATATGTTGTACGCGCTCATGTGGGCTGCTATGGTCGCCGGCGGGATCGCCGCATATGAGGGGAGTCATATAAAGATAGATTTGATCGGACGGTTTGTTAAAGGTCGGGCAGCTTCGGCAGTCTCTCTGGTTGCGTTCGGGTTTTCCGGCATTGTCTCTTATCTGTTTTTTTTGATTTTTATCAACTATGTTATCGGGATTGAGTTTGCCGGCGGTTATTTCCTTGAGAATACCAAGTTGACGACCAAATGGATTTTTCTTATGATTTTACCGGCAGGATTTTTTATTATTGGTTTTAGGATGCTTAACAGAGCACTTTCATTCTTTAATGATCTTTTCAGCGGTAAAACAGGTAGAATAATAATCGATATTTCTTCTATCGCTTTGTCGGTCATTTCTCTTATTGTTTATTCTGTTCTTGGGATCGATTTTAAAAGTGTTATGCCGTGGTATTTTTCTGTTCTAACGACTGTACTTTTTATTTCTCTTCTTGTGTTTATGGTTGTTGATTTACTACTGGCTTTTAGGGGCAGGTTTAAATGGTTCAGTTACCTGCCAATGGTTATTTCTTTCGCATTAGCTTCATTATATATGCTTTTTATCATAGTTGTAACTGTAAATGACAAGGTTTTAAAAACATCGGTTGGGATTACTGATTCTACACTAAACCTGTTTTACATTGTACCTCTTTTAACTCTTGTTGTCTTTCAAGTTAATTTGAGTCTGCCGAAGATTGAAAATCTTATAGATTTTTATCCTCGATATTCGGAGGAGGATTCTATAAAATGAATTATGCAGTTACCTTTCTCATTATTGTTATTGCGTTGATAGGAGCGCCACTTTTTGCAATAATCGGTATTTTTTCGGTTATAAATTTTCATAACTCCGGTTATAGTATACTTATTGTCGGGCAGGAGATTGCCTCTAAGATAACTTCGGTTCCCATGCTCCATAGTATCCCGCTTTTTACATTTGCCGGATACATCCTGGCAGCAAGCAAGGCATCTGAAAGGCTGGTGCGGTTTACTCAGGCGGCTCTGGGGTGGATGCCCGGCGGACTTGCCATAGTAACTCTTTTGACTTGTGCTGTGTTTACTGCGTTTACCGGAGCTTCCGGTGTTACAATTGTCGCACTCGGCGGACTGCTTCTTCCGGCACTCCTATCCGAAAAATACAAGGAAGAATTTTCTATCGGTCTTGTTACCACCTCCGGATCTCTCGGTCTCCTTTTTCCGCCGAGTCTTCCTCTTATCATCTTTGGGGTTGTTGCAGCTGTAAACATAGACGAGCTTTTTGTTGCCGGTTTTATTCCCGGTGTTTTTCTTCTTCTTGTGTTGGGCGTTTTCTCGGCGCTTATGGGGAATAGGTACCATGTCGCCAAAACTAAATTTAACTTTAAAGAATTTTTAGCTGCTTTGTGGAATATAAAATGGGAACTTCCCCTCCCGATATTACTCTTCGCAGGTATATATTCCGGCAAACTTGCACTTTCGGATGCTGCTCCGTTTACGGCAGTTTATGTTCTTGTTGTAGAGGTTCTCCTCAACAGAGATATTAAGATAAAAGATCTCCCTTCCATCACCAAAAAGAGTATGATACTTGTCGGGGCGATCCTCGTGATAATGTCGGTTTCATT
>JBFZEO010000307.1:0-2528 GCA_041306845.1 Spirochaetota bacterium | reverse complement strand
TGCCATGGCCGCTTGCCTTCGCAATATAAAATGCATTTTCATTTAAGATTAATTTGACGGCAACAGCATCTCCTACAAGTAATTATAATCTTTTTATACTTTAATTTCGAGGGAATAATCGTTATTTAAAATATAAAATCAAATACCGGCTTATCGCTAGTCGATCAAATATTATTTCTGATTTACCTATTTAATAACTTTAATATGGGATTTTTGTCTTAAATCCCCGATCCATGATTCAAATTTCCTTTCAACTACTTCGAGGAAGAGGATTTCCTGTATTTCAGGAGTAACTTCTTCAAGAGATCTGTCCGGTTTTTCTTCAATATTTTCTATATAAATAATCTGATATCCAACTTCAGTTTCAAATACCATAGTAAATTCACCAGCTTTTAGTCCCTTTATTGCCGTCTGTACTTCCGAAGATAATTGATCATATTTAAAAGTTCCTAAATCGAGGCTTTGTATATCAAATTCAGAGTCAGCGTAAATCTTGCCGACATCCTCAAATAATTGCCCGTCTTTTAATTTGAAATAAATTTCTTCCATCTTTAACATAATCTTTTGTTTTTCTTCATCGCTGACTCTCAAACCGAATAACTTGATCATATTTTTAAGATGATATTTTTTTTCTCCTCGATACTTCTCTATATTCCTGTTGTAATAAGACTTTATTTCGTCTTTCGTTATAACTATTTTGGATTTAACCTCATAATTAAGAAGTTTTGATCTTATGAGATGTTCCTTAATTTTATTGCGATAGCTTTCTATGGAAAGATCTTCTTTAGCAAGCATGCTCCTTAAGTCTTCGTCTGTAAAATGATTAACCTCTTTGACTCGCTCAATGGCGTTGTCAAGCTCATTATCGCTTACGGAAATATTGTACTTCTTGCTCTCCTGATCGGTAAGTTTCTGGTTGATGAGCTGGTCAAGCATATCTTCTCGGACCCTAAATAGCGTCTCACGTTCTTTTTCCGGCGGATACCCAAGCGATTTAATTTTTTCCGCATAGGGCTGAACAGCATTGGAAAGTTCCGATAGGGATATTATATCTTCGTTAACCACTGCTACAATTCTGTCTACAACTTCAGTACTGTTTGTTCCGCTAAAAGCAAAAGCACTTAAAAAGCTTATAATAAAGAGAGCCGCTATTATTTTATAATATTTGTGCATTTTATATTTTTCTTTCCGTAATGATCCGGTTTGGATCAGCATCAATATTGTTGATTTTTTACTCTTTCCACAACGATATTTGAAGGAACGGTATTATATAAAGTTATGAAGATAGGATTTTCTCCCATTGTTTATTGTTTATTTCTATCTTATATTTTTTCTGCAGTCCTTCAAACCATGCTTTATAAGCCTCTTCAGCTTTTATATTGCGAAGATTTTTTATAATTATTTCCGTGGTCAGCTCATTTGACATTTTGCCATTTGGCCCGTTTCTGATCTTTTCACTATAATATTTTGATAAGTCATCGGCTGTAATTTCTATATTATTTTTAAGATCTTCAGCAATAACCTTATCGATAATTAATCTCATTCTCAGTTTTTTCTCCCACATGTTGTAAGAAACAGAATACTCGAGAAGCATCTCTTCGAACTCACTTTCCGGGTAATCGATTCTAATTTTCCTTACAGCCTCTGCAAGCTCTGAGTCTTTTACTGTTATATTCAGCTCCTTGGCCCTTTCAACCAGAATTAATTCCTCGATCATCTGATTTAAGAGCTGTTTTTTTGCATCTCTGCAAACGGAAGCATCCTGTTCAATACCATTTAGAGGGTAAGCAATCTTTGTTGTTTCAAATTCTCTTTGAAAATCTAGCACCATTAAAACACTTTCCTGAACTCTGACAAGATATTCATCGCTATGAGTTGATTCTGTTCCTGAACAGCCTGAAAGTATCAACAATACCAACAATGCACATCCCTTGAATAAATGAGCGCAAAAAATATCTCTATAAGTAAAAAGCTTATGTGCTGTGACATATATCATGATTATCCAACTTTGAACCGTTTTAAAATAAAGCTTTCTCTTTACAAAGAGTCAATCATTTCAAATCAATAAAAAAATACCGTTTTATCATTTCTCTTTAAAACCCTTACTGGCTGGAATTTCAAGCAATATTTGTTACTATAATTTTTTAGCCGTTAACACGTTGGATGATTTCTTTCAAGATGTTTTTGGCTTTAACGATATGCCCCGTAATGCTTTGTTTTGCAAGTCTCACCTTGAGGACATGTTCCGGAGTCAATTCAAACCGGTTTCTATTTGCGGCAACCAAATTTATTATTCCTGAAAGATTATTTAAATAAGACGGCTCGTCAAAATGGAGTAAAAGTTGTTGATCCCTTAAATCGAGACGTTTAACATATGCTTTTTGAGACAATAATTTTAGTATGATTTTCATGAGCAGATTGGCGGCTTCCTCCGGTATGGCTCCGAAACGATCTGTAAGTTCAGATCTAAAGTCTGCCACCTCCTTTATTTCCGTCATCTTTGCCAGACGCCGGTAAGATGTCAGGCG
>JBFZEO010000306.1:0-4190 GCA_041306845.1 Spirochaetota bacterium | reverse complement strand
TATGAGTTCATCATTACTGATATTCATAGTAGGAAATCCTATCTTCCTGCCGAGCTGTTTACCTTTTCTAACAATCCCTTTTATAAAAAAAGTTCTGCCTAGCAGATTATTTGCATCCTCTATTAAACCGGAAGCAATGCACTCTTTTATCTCAGATGTAGAAACCTTTCTATCTTTAAGCAGCATAGTCGGTTCAGTAAAAACTTCAAATCCCATCTCTGCAATGGTTTTTGATGATCCCAGCTTTGATAACCCGAATCTAAAATCAACTCCAATATAATACTTGATTATATTGTAATTCCGGTATAAATTCGTAAGAAAATCTTCTGGTGTAATAGAACTAAAATGTTCATCAAAGTCACATAGAATGACATTGCTGACATTGAGTTCTTCCAGCATCTTTAACTTATCATCAAGGTTCAAAACCTTCAACGGCGAGTTTTTACGCGGAGATAATCTGAACGTAACAATGTAATTATCAAAATTAAGCTCTTTTGATTTATTTACAAGATCGGTTATCAACTTTTGATGGCCGATGTGCATGGAGTCAAAAACTCCGATTGTTGTAATGCCCTGTTTTACGGCATTGTTAGTCTCATATATTCCGCTATATATATTCATTTTACTATCCAGTATTCAATACCAAATTTTACATTTTTTATCAATATTTTTAGTAAACAAAATCAAAAAATACTTTACCGTCTTCTATATTTATAACAGCCACAAGTTCATTTTCATATAAAACTTTGTATTTTCCGGGTGTCAGATTCTTGTTTCTCAGGTTCTCTATGATGCTGTAAGTGTTCCCTTTTTTTATAGAATGGAATATTTCGCTGTCTATCTGCACACTTTCCATAAAATCAAGAAACTCCACCGGAGATATTAATTTAAAATTACCATTCTGAATCTCATCAAAAGTGTACGAGTCTTCAATAGAGTATTCATCGATCTTTGTCCTGATAAGTTTTTCAAGATTTGCATAATAACCAGTTATTTTACCTAAATCACGTGCAATTGATCTTATATATGTTCCGGATGAGCATTTTATCCGGCAAACTAAAACATTTTCTGTAAAAGATATTTTTTCGAATTCATATATATTAACATCCCTTTGAGCTATCTCAACATTTTCATTGTTAAGTGCATATTTATAAGCTCTTTTACCATTCACATGAACAGCAGAGTAGGTTGGGGGAGTCTGCTGTATTTGCCCTCTAAAAAGTTGAAGTTTATCCGATATAACCTGTTCATCTATGATTCCGTCGTATCTGTTTATAACATCACCGCTGTAGTCATCTGTATCTGTTTGAGTACCAAATTTTATAGATGCGATGTACTCTTTATTTTTTGATATCATGTAGCGTAATATTTTAGTGGACTTTCCAAGTGCAGTTATAAGAAGTCCCTCTGCAAATAGATCAAGAGTTCCTGAATGTCCGACCTTTTCGGATTTTAACAGATGCTTTATTTTATTTATAGCACTAAATGAAGTGATACCTGGTGATTTATTATATAATATAAACCCGTCCATCTTAAATCTGGGTTTGGTCATCATTTTCAGATGACTCTTCTGCTATTCTTTTTAGGATATCATCAACACTATTTGCCTTTTCGGCAGTATTGTCATATCTGAATTCGAGTTTTGGAGTGAATCTAAGATCGAGTTTTTCTGCAAGGATATGCTGTATAAACCCTTTTGCACTATTCAAACCGATAACAGCAGTTTTCCTTTCTGTCTCATCGCCGTCGAGTGTTATATATATATGAGCATAGTGCTTATCCTTGCTTAATGTAACCTTTGTTATTGTGAATAGAGATGGAATCCTTTTATCTTTTATTTCTCCATTCACAACAGAGGTCATAATCTCTCGTTTCATCATCTTTATGATGCGGTCCTCTTTAAAACTCACTTATTCGTCTTCCTCTTCTGACTCTTTTTTTAATTTAGCATCAGCTTCTTGCTGTTTTTTTAACTCTTCATCTTTTCTTTTCTTTTCTTCTGCTATCTTTTTCTGTAATATTTCTTCTTGAGCTCTTTTTTCTACATCTTCAAGATTTCTTGCTATCTCTTTTATTTCGTAGGCTTCCATTGTGTCGTCAACCCTGATATCTTTAAAAGATTCAAGACCTATACCACACTCCATTCCTTCAAAAACCTCAGAAGCTTCATCTTTAAATCTTTTTAAGGATGAAATTTTTCCGGAATATATAACAACATCATCTCTTATTACTCTTATCAGAGATTTTCTCTTGACCTTACCAGACGTTACAATACAACCTGCTATTGTACCTACTTTTGATATTTTGAAAACCTGCTTAATTTCAATAGTTCCTATCATTTCTTCCAGAAGATCTGGTTTAATCATACCTTCCATAGCAGATTTTATATCTTCGATAACATCATAGATTATGTTGTACCTTTTTATTTCTATCCGTTCTTTATCAGCAAGCATTTGGGCTTTTAAATTTGGTCTTACATGGAACCCTATGATTATTGCTTTACTTGCGACAGCGAGCATTACGTCATTTTCGTTAACTGCCCCAACTCCACAATGAACAGTAATTAACTTTATCTCATTGTTAGACAATTTTGCAAGACTATCCTTTATTGCTTCTGCCGATCCCTGAACATCGGCTTTTATAATTACCTTTATCTGCTGAACCTCACCCTCTTTCTTTTGAGAGAATATATCCTGGAAACTAAGCTTTTTAACAGACTTCGCATCTTCCATTCGATTAAGCTCTTTTCTCTTAGAAGAGATCATTCTTGCTTCTTTTTCTGACACTGTAACATTAAAAGGATCGCCTGCGTTAGGAACCTCTTCTAATCCGGTTATCTCAACCGGAGATGAAGGTCCCGCTTGTTTTATCTTTTTGCCTTTATCGTTATATATTGCTCTTATCTTACCGCTGTAAATCCCTGCAACGAAGAAGTCTCCAACTTTTAATGTCCCTTTGAGGATAATAACAGATGCTACAACTCCTCTACCTTGATCTATCTTTGCTTCAAGGACATATCCGGAAGGTCTCACCTTATAAGAAGCCTTCAAATCCATAACTTCAGCCTGAAGTATTACAGAGTCAAGCAATTCTTTTATACCTAACTTTTTTAAGGCACTTATATTGCAATACATCGTTGTTCCACCCCATTCTTCAGGCAGAAGACCGTGTTCTGTTAACTGTTGTTTAATCTTATCTACGTTTACATCGGGCTTGTCTATTTTATTGACAGCAACTATCATTGGAACGTTTGCTTGTTTTGCATGATTTATAGCTTCTATAGTTTGCGGCATCACACCGTCATCAGCTGCTACAACAAGAATAACAATATCAGTTATCAAAGCTCCCCTGGCACGCATCATAGTAAAAGCTTCATGACCCGGAGTATCAACAAAAGTTATTGTTTCCCCGCTTTCGAGAACTACACTATAGGCTCCGATGTGTTGTGTAATACCACCGGATTCCCCTTGAGCAACATTTGTTTGTCTTATGGCATCAAGAAGTTTTGTTTTACCATGGTCAACATGTCCCATTACGGTGACTATCGGTGGTCTTTTTTGTAAGTCTGATTCAATGTCTTTCTCTTCCTCTATGACAGTTTCATCATACAGTGATACAACATTCACTTTACAGTTAAACTCAGACGCTACGATAGATGCTGTGTCTGCGTCTATCTTGTCGTTTATTGTAACCATTGTTCCGAGTTCCATCAGTTTAGAAATGATAATACTTGCCTTAAGGTTCATTTTTTTTGCTAAATCACTTATGGAAATAACATCAACTATATCAATTTTATCTGGAACTGCATCTGTAATATTCTTTTCTTTTTTTCTGTAATTAAATATTTTCTCAAAATCTTCTTTATTATTTTGATAGTCTTTTCTACCGTCATCTTTTTTTAAACTAAGTTTTTTTCTTGTCTTATCTTTTTCAGATTGCGTGTTTATTATATCCGGCTTTGTTTTATTGAAGTCATTACCGCCAGTACCTCTATTATTATCAAATCTTCTATTACCATCCCGATTAAAACCGCCAGTACCTGTATTTGGTCTGTTATAGTTACCGCCAGGTCTGTTATAATTGTTTCCTGTTCCGCCAGTACCTGTATTGGGTCTGTTATAGTTACCGATAGGTCTGTTATAATTGTTTCCTGTTCCGCCAGTACCTGTATTGGGTCTGTTATAGTTTTT
>JBFZEO010000305.1:0-5134 GCA_041306845.1 Spirochaetota bacterium | reverse complement strand
AGGGTTGTAATATCTATCTTAGTCAGGTTGTAATCGTATTTTAGAATGGCAATCTCTTTTGCCGTATTAAGGGCCTTGTAGTTGTCACCGGTAGAGTTATAATAATCGTAGAGCATGTTGAGAATGTAGTATTTTTCGGTAGAATTGATGTTGTCGCCATATTCATCCGCATCAACATCGATGCCGAACTTTGAGAGATACTGTGCCATTTTATAATATGGGTTATTTTTAACAGAATCCTTGTTACCGTTATCTGTTTCAGTTGAAACGAGTATATTTTCTATGTTGTTATTATTGATTTTTAACGCACCGTATGATAGCGGATACTCAGTGATAAGGATATTTTTATATTTATCATCATTGCTCAGCAGGTATAATGAATAGAGGATCGTTTGAGCGTTGATGGCACTTAGTTTCTTGTAATCGAGGTTTTCAAATGCTTTGCCGATGCTGCTGTTTTTGAGAAGCAGTGCATCCCGCACGACTGATTTTAGGAGATATATAGAATGGAATTTATTCGGGTACAGATTGGAGTATTCTACGACATTGGTGATATAATCTTTTGATAAATTGTAATCGTTATAATAAATTTTAGCTTTTATCTGATAGTTGTATTCGGATGCATCTTGAAACTTAGTGAGAAGATATTTATAAAAAGGATACGCCTTTCTCCGTCCAAGTGTTGCGCCTAATTCAGCTGTGTAAACATAAAGCGCATTATCATTTGTTTTGGCAAGGTTACCAATTTGAAATGAGAAATCCCTCTTTAATCCGACAGAAGCAGCAATCTTTTTTATCACTTCCAATTGCTCAATTGTATCAGCTTCGTCAATAGCTTTTTTAAGATAGAGAGCTATGTTTGTGTCTTTATCTGCTGATCTCAAGATAAAATCAATATAATCAGAACCAAGTTTAGTGTTTATATCTTTTAAAATGTCTTTATTTTCTTTTATAAAGTCTTCGCTGTATTTATCCGCAATATAACTTTTTATCAGTTTTTTATTTTCGGAGGTAAGTTTTTTAGTATCGGTGTGCGTCATTATATAATTTATCAGTTTCAGCTGATTGAGGCTTTTATCTTTGAGTAGAGTTGCCGGGAACTCACCGTTAAACACATTCTCAAAAAAAGTGAGCTGATCTCTATCGATATCTTGCCGGTTTTCTTTTAGAATGGCAGGTATTTCGTTTATCCTGTTGTTTTCTGCTAAAAAACAGATATGATCCCTGATAGATTTGTTAGTGAAAATAGATTTTGTTCTATAGGACTGCAGCAGGAGATATTCATAATAGTCAATTTTATCCGGATTTTTCTTGATGAGGAGTGCCATCGGATAATAAAGATTTACGTCTTTAAAGATTATATCTGACGGCGCTTTAACGTTGTATTTCTTAAAGAAAACTTCAACATTCTCAGGACTGCTGCCCGAAACCTCGTTCATTATAGAGTCGATCTCTTCCGCTTTACACGAGAGGAGTACGATGATCAAAAATAAAAAAATAAAACAAAATTTGTACATTTTATTTCTTTATCCCGCTGTCTATCCGGTCGAAAAGATACTGTTGTCCGAGTATATCGGAACACGTTACAAAACTTGTTATTGTAACTCCTACAATCCCCGGGAATATCAGCGACTGCCCGGTGTAAAAGAAATTGTTCAGTTTTGTTCGCGCTCTGATCGGAGCCTTCATCTGATCCATGCTGTGTTTTATGCCGTATATGGAGCCGTTCGGACTGTTTGTGTAGTCTCTGTTGGTGAGCGGCGTTGAGCTCTCGGATAGTATAATTTTATTATTAAGTTCCGGAATCAATTCGTCAAGTTTATTGATAACGCTCTTTTCGCATCTTTTCTTGAGTTCATAGTATTCCGGTGCTCTTCTGCCGACTTTACTCTCTGCCCATTGGGAATAGTTATTGTAGTTGTCGATAGAGATTGTTTCTATGATATGTTTGCCACCCTCTGCCGCTCCGAGTCTTGCTGTCGGTACCGTGAAATATAAAAACAGATCATCATCCGGGGAACCGGATATCGGTTTGTTGTACAGTTTATTGATGTCATAATCGGGCAGATAGAGGAGGTCATAGTTGTAGCTGCTTAGATCCGCATCAGTGACAAGATATGTTCCGAAATGGGAGGTTGTATTCTCCATCTCGTTTATCCTTGACTTAAAAATTCCTCTGAAAACATCATCGTCAAGCATCTTGAATGACAATTGAGGATTAGCAGAAAATATTATTCCGTCACAATCGTAAGATGTTTCATCATCTGTAATTACGCTTTTTATCATTTTATTGTCTGTTACTATCTTTGTAACGTTTTTCTTATAGGCGATCTCACCGCCATTCTCCTGCAGACTCTCAACAAGAGCCGTTGCCAGAGCATCTCCGCCCCCCTCGATGTCTGTGCTGGAGGAGTAGAGTGCGTTAAAAAAGATGGCGTGTGTTCCAAGCGGAGTCTCAGACGGCGGAACACCGTAGAGATACGAATGGGCAAGAACCACACCTTTTAACCGCTGACTTGCACCGATTGAGTCAAGAAAACTCTCGATTGATATCTCAAAAGACTCGTGTTCTTTATCCATATCACCTTTGTGATCCTGATTAAAATAGACAAAATATCGTTTTAATTCTTTTATCTTATCTATATATATGTCGATTGCTTTTTTTTCGTTCGGGAATTGTGACTTGAGGTCTACACGGAGATTTTCCATTCCGGACCTGAGATCGACTCTCATATCGGGGAAAACGAGACTATGGAAGTGATCCCGATTGTACGGAATTAATTTTAGCTTGTCGTAGATGCCGAGATATTTCCAGTACATAGACAATATCTGATCCTCATTTAACTCGGGAGCGAAATGAAAACCGGTCTCAAACTGAAACCCCTTCCTTTTGAATGAGTGGAGATATCCGCCGGCTTTGTAGTGTTTCTCAAGGACGAGGACTTTTTTGTTCTCTTTAGCGAGGATGATGGCGGCACACAAACCGCCGAGTCCGCCTCCGATGATTATATAGTCGTATTTCATATCAGATTTATAACTCCCGATTTTAACTGTTTTTGATTAACCGGATACTTGTCTGATTATCAAAGCAGCATTTGTTCCGCCGAATCCGAATGAGTTGGACAGGATACATTTTGGTTTATAATTAATCTTTTTGGCCGTTATATTAATTTTTCCGGCGAAGTCTTCACCCTGGGTAAAATTTATGTTTGGCGCTATAAATCCGTCTTTCATCATTATCAGTGAGTAAATCGCCTCACTTGCTCCGGCCATCCAGCATTCGTGCCCTGTCATCGATTTTGTAGATGATACGTATGGTTTGTTTCCGAAAACGTTGTAAATTGCAGTTGCTTCCGCCTCATCGCCTCGCGGAGTGCTTGTTGCGTGAGCGTTTATGTAGTCAATCTCAGATCTGTCGATATTTCCCCGTTTGAGAACCTTTTCCATAACGAGTTGAGCTCCGACTCCGTTAGGTGCAGACATATCTTCGCCGTCCGAACTGAACGAGTAGGATACTATTTCACCGTAAATCTTAGCCCCTCTCGCCAGCGCAAGATCCATTCTCTCCAAGATAACAGCTGCTGCACCGCCTGACGGTACGAGTCCAGTCCTTGTTTTGTCGAAAGGTCTTGATGCTGTCTCCGGTTTGTCTGTGTAGGTGGAGAATGCGCCGAGTGCGTCAAAACTTGCCATCACGTGCCAGGTTATCTCCTGAGCTCCGCCGGCGATCATCCGCTCCTGCTGACCGGTTCTTATTAAGTCGGCAGCCTGTCCGATCGCATGAGAGCCTGACGCACAAGCTCCCGACAATGACCAGTTTGCCCCTTTTGTATTGTAAATGGTACTTAAGTTCATAGTTACAGTAGAGTTCATTATCTGAAAAATGTATCCGGATCCGAGGTTTTTAGTATCACGTTCCTCAATGAGAGTTTTACCTGCCATGTAAGACGGCTCTGCAACGGAGTCATGTCCGAAGATCACCCCGGTTTCAGGAGTTGCTATCTCGTTCGGAGTTAATCCCGAGTCTTTAACTGCTTGTTCAGTTGCCGCGTAGGCCTGTATCGTAGAAAGCGACATTGTTTTTCTTTTTTTTCTGTCAAGGTAGTCTTTTGGATCAAAATTTTTGATGAGCCCGGTCAAAGGACTTCTAAACCCAAGTTCAATCCTCTCCGGATCGATGCCGTACCCCGGTATCCCGTTCTGCAAAGAGTGACTAACTGCATCAATGTTGTTGCCGAGACATGATATTATTCCCATCCCTGTTACAACAACCCTCTGTTTTGGATCTGTCATGCTAAATTAACTCCGTGTGTGATTGTTTTTTAAGGTAAATCGAAGCTCTTCAAGACTGACTAAAAATCACTCCTGAAGAGCATAAGCATCTTAGAGATGCTCCCATAAATACACCATACAAAGATCCGCTGAAAGGTTTTTTCTCTGCATGATGTCCAGTATATTTAAAGATTTTATTCTTTAGTGATTATGTGATAAGACCGCCGTTTATACCGATAACCTGTCCCTGGATATAGCTTGATTTTTCGCTAACCAAGAACTCAACAACATTGGCAACGTCTTCAACGGTACCCATTCTTCTTAATGGAACCTGTTTTTTTATCTCGTCAAAATTCCCCTTCAGATCGCCTATCATATCGGTCTCGATAAAACCTGGAGCAACAACATTCACGTTTATGTTTCTCCTTCCGAGTTCGACAGCAAGAGATTTCGCTGCACCGATAATTCCCCACTTTGAAGCGCAATAGTTAGCTTGTCCGGGCATCCCTGTCTGTCCCGATGCGGAACTCACGACAACGATTTTTCCCTCTCTTTTAAAGAACATTGATTCTGCTATCGGTCTTGTTATATAATAAAAACTTTTCAGATTTACATCGATAACAGCTTCCCACTCTTCGCCTTTCATTCTCTGGAATAGGGAATCTTTTCTTATACCTGCATTGAGTACGAGAACATCGATTGCACCGTTGGCATTTATTTCATCCTGGATGATTTTTTCAGTCTCCGGACCCTCTGCAATATCAAACTGCAAAAGTGTGCATTTTACTTTGTGTTTTTCAACTTCAGTTTTTGTTTCTTCAGCAGCACCGGCATTACCTTTATAATTAATAATAAGATCATA
>JBFZEO010000304.1:0-5819 GCA_041306845.1 Spirochaetota bacterium | reverse complement strand
TATGATTTTTTTGTTATCCGGGTGTTTGCCTCCGGCTGTTGTTGTGGAAGAGGAATACTATGGTTCTAACTGGTGTTCTGAGGCTTCTGTAACCGGCAGCGGTAGTGGGGATCTTACTATTGTAAATAATACAGGTTCAACAATAGAGAGGGTTTATGTAATGACGGGTGATTCTATGGCTCAGCCTGGAAGTTGGAGCGGATTAGAGGGGTCAACTATTGCAAGCGGCAGTTCGTTAACTATCGCCGGAGCTTTAAGTGCTACTGATAATACCGCATGGATTAAACTTGAAGGGCGGGATAGTGATGAAGGTGACTTTATTGTATCTGGTTTTGAATATGCTGTTAATGATGACTGGACAATAGTTGTTGAAAAGACAGATGACTAACATCATAAATTTAGGAAAATAATGTATGAAAACTAATCTCTTCGTTTTTTTATTTCTCTCTTTTACCGTTTTGTTTTTTTCGCAAAACAGAAGTACGGTAAAGGTTGTTATTGACTCATCACCTTCAAATGTCGAGTTTAGGCTTGATGATTCTGATCGGACCATGGTTACTCCTGTCTCAATTAACATGAGAAGGGGGCAATCTTATTCTCTAAAATTTAATGTAAGAGGATATAGTCCTAAAGTTTATAAGTTTACTGCCGGTGAGTCTGATTATATAAAAGTTGTGCTTGATAAAGTGAAATCGGATAATTCTACAAGGAAAAAACCTATTCCACCGCCTCCGCCAATACCGATCCCGGTACCTTTGCCTCCGCCTATCCCAGTTCCGGTGCCAGTACCGGATCCTCCGAGATCTATATCGGATGCCGTGATTAATTCCATTCCGCAAGGGGCACGTCTGACTATAGATGATAGTTATAATGTTTATACAACACCGGTTAGTGTCGGTTTTAGGAATGGGCAGACTTATCTGCTCAAGTTCAGCATGCCTGGCTATAAAAATATGACGATAAGATACACCGGCGGTAGCGGAAATGTGAACGTAAGTCTGGAGCAGGATAATTTTACTGTCTCATTTAACTCCTCGCCGTCCGGAGCGACAGTTTTTATAAATGGTAATAAATACGGTCAAACGCCGTTGTCTGTTGTTTTGAACCCCGGTAATTACAGGGTGGAAGCCTCTATGCCGGGATATAGAAATTCGGCTTATGACATAGTGGTTGATGGAGATAAACGTGTAAATTTTAATCTTATACAGGACAGATATGTTATCCTTAGTTTGCCTGTCGGTGCAAGTGTTTGGGTGAATGGGAATAGAGACAACAATTGGAATGATGATTCATCTCCCGGTAGAAGAGACAGAAATGAGGAATTTCGTGATTATGTCATCTATCAGTCCGGTAGTGAGACTGGTATATCGGTCAGAATCCAGTATCATGGTTTGTTGCTTGAGAGATATATTCAGTTTAACAATCAGAAACTGACTTTTTCTGTTGATCTTAGATAATATATAATTCAGGCGGTCTCAAGAGTGATGTCTAAATACAGTTTGACTGTTTTTTGGATATGTAAGATGGTTTTTATTTAACTTTTGAGACCGTTTGTATTTTTAGAGTCAAGTTTGAGTTCATTTATTATTTTGCAGTTATGCGGTAGTTGGTTGAATGGGCAGCAAATTCTTATAAAAGATGAGAGTCTTCTTAATATATGTTTTATCTTTAGGACAGATGTTTATATATACCCTCCATCCGCATAATACATTAAAAATGTATTGACAAAAAAGCAGTTTTTATTTATTTTAATGGTTCATTAAGTTTGGGAGAAATGTTTGTGTTAGATGCTTTAACGGGCGGTATTCAGGAGGCTTTTAAGTTAATTAGCGGCAATTCCAGAATAAATGAAAGTAATATTAATGATGCAATTGCGAAGATTAGGGCGGCTTTACTTGATGCCGATGTTAACATTGATGTAATTAAGAATTTTATAAATGAAGTTACTGCGCGGGCTATCGGTGAGAATGTTGTAAAAAACGTTAATCCGGAGCAGCAGTTTATAAAGATTGTCAATGATGAACTTGTTAAGATATTAGGTTCAAAATCTTCAGAATTAAAATTAAAACCCAAAGAAACTCTATCTGTAATCATGCTTGCTGGTTTGCAGGGGGCAGGTAAAACTACAACTGCCGGTAAACTTGCTAATTATCTCAAAAAAGAACATGGTAGAAAAGTTCTTTTGTCAGCTTGTGATGTTTACCGTCCGGCTGCTATTGATCAGTTGGTCAGACTTGGGGAGATAATCGGAGTAGAGGTTTATGCCGGTGATAAAAAAGACTCCTTAAAGATTGCCAAAGAGTCATATAAATACGCTAAAACAAACGGTTTTGATACTCTTATTATAGATACTGCAGGACGTCTTCATATTGACAAAGAGATGATGTCCGAGGTTAAAAAGATCGGTAAGGATTTGAGGCCTGATGAAATTCTCTTTGTTGCTGACTCCATGATAGGGCAAAATGCTGCTGCTGTTGCCGGAGCCTTTAGCGAGACGCTTGAGTTAACGGGTGTTATTCTTACTAAGTTTGATTCTGATACGAGAGGCGGAGCGGCATTCTCCATAAAAACTGTGGTGAACAAGCCGATCAAATTTGTCGGTGTGTCCGAAAAGGTTGATGGACTTGAGGTTTTTCATCCGGAGAGGGTTGCGTCGAGAATCCTTGGGATGGGGGATATCGTTTCCCTTGTTGAAAAAGCTGAGAAGCTCTATGATGAAGAGGAAGCTGCTAAATTAGAAAAAAAGATGAGGAATGAGGAATTTACTCTTCAGGACTTTTTAGATCAGCTTGAACAGATGAATAAGATGGGATCTCTTGAAAGTCTACTTGAGATGATTCCCGGGATGAAGGCGCAGATGGCGAATGTTAATATAGATGAGAAGAAGATAACAAAGCAGAAGGCAATTATACAATCTATGACTCTTAAAGAGAGAAATGATCATCGTTTGATTATGGGATCAAGGAAAAAAAGGATTGCTAAAGGGTCTGGAGCCTCTGTTCTTGATGTTGATAATCTTGTTAAAAATTTTCTGAAATCGCGTAATATGATGAAGAAGATGGTTAAAAATAAGGGTATGTTGGAAAATTTTTCCGGTATGATGGGTAAATAATCCTATAATTGTGGGATAGAATATAAATTCAACAAGATAAGATCAAAAAGGAGGAAATCTTGGTTAAGATCAGAATGAAAAGAATGGGAGCTGCTAAAAGACCGTATTATAGAATCGTTGTTGCAGATTCAAGAAGTCCAAGAGACGGTAAATTTATCGATCACATCGGATATTATCACCCGATAGCTGAGGCTGGTAAACAGCTTAAGTTTGATGGCGAAAAACTTACAAAATGGTTTATGAATGGCGCTCAACCTACTGATATTGTTAGAAAATTATTGAACAAACAGAGTGTTAAATTTGACAGGAAATTGCTGTCTAAATAATTTTTGTTTGGATGTACGGTATATAAACCGCAGTGATATGATATTGGGACACATTTAAGGAGATACCTATGAACGAAAAGGAACTGGTGGAATTTATAGCTAAATCGCTGGTGGACAACGCTGATAAAGTACAGGTAAATATGGTCGAGAGTGAGAGGTCAACAATATTAGAATTATCGGTTGATAATGCGGATATCGGTAAAATAATTGGAAAACACGGCAGAATAGCAAAAGCAATAAGAACTATATTAAGTGCAGTCTCTAACAAGAGTAACAAGAGAGTTCTGCTCGATATAATTGATTGATATGGTTTTTCTGAAAGTTGGTTTGGTAAAGAAACCTCACGGTTTAAAGGGAGAGTTAAAAATTCTCACTTTAACTGATGATGGGAAAAGGTTTAAACAGATAAAGACTCTATATACTATTGATGATAGTGGCAATCAGGTTGGTGAATACGGTATGTCTAATGTTAGGGTTGCCGCCGATGAGATTGTTGCTAAATTGGTAGGTGTTGACAGCATTGATGCTGCTGAACTTCTCAGGGGCAAATATCTGTACATTGATAGAGAGTGTGGTGTTGGTCTTGATGAATGGGAATTTTATACTCAGGATATTATTGGGCTTGATGTTGTTTATCAAGGCAAGAAAGTTGGAACTGTGGATGATGTGGTAAACAGCGGGGCGAATGACAATCTTGTTGTTTCAATAGGGCATGGTAAAACTGTATTTTATCCCTTTGTGCGTACTTTTATAGATGAAGTTAATAAAGATAAAAAGATTGTTGTTATTAATGAGTATGAAGGTTTTTTTGATTTATGAAATTTCATATCCTGACCCTTTTCCCGGATTTTTTTGAATCGTTCAAGAATACGAGTATCGTAAAGAAAGGTTTGGATAAGGGGATATTTGAAGTAAATGTAAAAAACATACGGGATTATGCTGTTAATACATATGGACAGGTTGATGATGCTCCTTACGGCGGCGGAGCCGGGATGCTTATGAGGCCGGAGCCTATATTTGATTCCTTTGACAGTCTTGATATTCCTGATAATGAATCGAAAAGAGTTATTTTTTTTACCCCTAAAGGTAAAAAAATGGATCATTCTTCCATTATCGGCTTGACAAAAATGGAAAATATTGTTTTAATTTGCGGGCATTATGAGGGGGTTGACCAACGTGTAGTTGATGCCCTTGTTGATGAAGAGTATAGTATCGGTGATTTTGTTTTGACCGGCGGAGAGTTGCCGGCGATGGTTTTGGTTGATGCTGTTGTCAGGCAGCTTGATGGTGTGATAAAGAAAGCCTCATTAGAAGAGGAATCGTTCAGTTCACATTTGCTTGAGTATAGGCAGTATACACGTCCGGTCTCTTATAGAGGGATGGATGTTCCCGGTGTTTTGATTTCCGGGAATCATAAAGAGATTGATAATTACAGGAAGAGGGATTCTGTACTGCAGACCTACATGTATAGGCCGGATCTTCTTGATTTTTATAAAGATAATAAAGAAATACAGAAAATTATAAGTAATATTATTATGGGAGAGAGTAAATGAGCATAATCAGGGAATTTGAGGCAAATAGTATCAATGAGATAGCTGAGAGTATCGTAAAAAACATTGATCCGGCTAATACCAAACTTAATATCGAAGAGATCAAAGAAAATTTCAAAAACAGAGAAGAGTCTTTTGAAATTGGGGATCTTGTAAAGGTTGGAGTTAAGATCATTGAGGGAAAGAGAGAGAGAATTCAGTTCTTTGAAGGTTTTGTTATCAGTTTCAGAGGTCATGGCGTAACAAGATCTTTTAAAGTTAGAAAGATTGCTTTTGGTGTTGGTGTGGAGAGAACTTTTCCTGTTTATTCTCCTAACATAGATACAATTGAAGTTGTTAGAAAGGGTAGAGTAAGAAGGGCAAAACTTTTTTATCTTAGAAGTAGAACCGGTAAAAAGGCAAATGTTATTGAAAAAATACTTAACAAGACTGCGTCTTCTGCAAAGAAAGGCTAATTTTGTTTACTCTGAGCGGTGATTATGCACAGAGATTGACTCGTTTAAATGTTAAGTCGTTTTTGCCGGTTAAAGTGATCGGTCATGTTAACGGCGGTACTAATATAAATGTGAAGGGGCAAAGTTTATTTGTCCCTTTTTTATTGGATGATAAGGTTAAATATCATCTGGTTAAGCATGGTGACAGATTTTTTATTGTGGTGAATGAGACGCCTGTTCCTGAATCAAAAAATGCTGATAACACCCCAAACTCCCCCATTCCCAAAGAAAAAGAAACTGAAAATAGACTTGTCGCTCTAATAATTGGACTCCAGCAGAATCCTCCAGTTGAACCCGAATCCATAGATGATCGTTTAAAAGGGGCAAAATGTTTTTA
>JBFZEO010000300.1:0-4551 GCA_041306845.1 Spirochaetota bacterium | reverse complement strand
CGATGTTTTAATTCGCCCTTTTTTGTCCTTACTTCGTCGATAAAACAGTCATATAAACAAATTATATTTTTGTTTCTGGCTGGTCATTTCGCTTCGCTACATTGCTCGCCCATGCAGCCTGCTTCTCGTAAGGCCAAAAAATCACTTCATTAAAAATCCAAAGCAGGTTTTTAGAAGTACCTAATAGTTAAATACTAAATGTTGAGATGAATGTCAAGTATTATGTGTATTATTTCACATAATAATACATAATTTTATCACATTAAGTTATATTATTCTCAATATAATTAATTTGACAAATGATATAATTTGTTACATATATAATCAGTTTTATTGATTATTTTAAGGAAATTAAATGGATAACATGGCATTTTCTAATGAGCTCCTCAATTCTTATGTTTTTCTCCTTAAAAATGTTTCTGAGAAATTTGATGAGATGTACGAGATACACCTTAACGAGATAGGTCTGAAGAGCAGACATGCAGAAGTTATACTTGTTGTAAACAGCAATAGTGGAATTTCACAAAAAGATATCGGAACTGCTGTAAAAAAAGATCGAACAACGATGGTAAAAATCATTGATGAACTTGAAGCAATGAAACTCATAACACGAAAAACCGATACGAAAGACAGAAGATTTTTTAATATCTATCTTACCGAAAATGGCGAAGAACTTTATAAGAAAATCTTCGAGATCAAGCAAATTATCGAGAGTACACTTCTGGCACCGCTTTCAGATATGGAAAAAATCCAATTCAAAAAAACACTGATAAAAATTCTGTAACATCTGATTTTATCAATTTTAAATAAAAATTATTCCTATTTTTCTACCATAAAAATTCATCATAAACAAAATCTATAATTAACTTCATTTTTCTTTTTGGAGTACATTAATATTATATTGTGATATTATTCACATTTTACAATTGTCTATTGGTGTTATATGTGATATATTAATTGAATAGGCGGTTTATATGAACAATATGCTTGTAATTGAACTCTGTATGGGCAGCTCGTGCTTTTCACGGGGCAATAAAAATACACTCGAAACAATCAAACAGTATATAGAACAAAAAGAAATAGCAGATAAAATACAGATAAAAGGCTCCTTATGCAAAGAACAGTGTGCAAAAGGCCCCAACATCACAATAAACGGCATAACATACAACAATGTTGTACCTGAGAATGTTATAGATCTTCTAAATCTTCATTTGAAGGAAAAGATATGAATCTCGTAGGCCCAATCTATACTCAAAAAACAGAATGCCAGGACTGCTATAAATGTGTAAGACACTGTCCATTCAAAGCTATCAAGATAGAAAACGGTCACGCCATAATAATAATTGACAAATGTGTCTACTGCGGGCGGTGTGTGGAAGTCTGTCCGGCAAATGCTAAAAGGATCCGCAACGATGTTTCAAGGATAGAATTACTATTCTCACTCGGCAAAAAAGTCATAGCATCGTTAGCTCCGTCTTACATATCAGAGTTCGACCACAGTGCCGGTAAAATGGTAACAGCTCTCAAAAAGCTCGGATTTTACGGAGTATCGGAAACAGCAATAGGAGCAGAAATTTTATCAAGAGATCTGAGAAATTCACCTGAAAATAAGGATATAAGCGTAACTACAGCGTGTCCGGTTGTCACCGGTATAATGGAAAAGTATTATCCGGAAGCGATGGATAAACTCTCCGATAAAATATCGCCTGTACTTGTCCACTGCAACTACATCAAAGAAAAGTTCGGAGATGACTTTGAAACAGTTTTCATCGGGCCGTGCATTGCCAAAAAGATCGAATCTGATAAAAACCCGTCTATATTGAACGTTGCAATCACCTGGGACGAGCTTAGAGAATGGTTAGTAAGGAGAGAAATAGATATAGAATCTCTCGAAGAGAGCGATTTTATAACAGAAACAAGCATCGAGGGTAACTTTTATCCCATCGACGGCGGTTTTCTCCGGACAATCGGCAGTTCAAACGACGCACTCACATTCTCCTACTCGGGCATTGAGAATGTTAAAAGTATCTTTAACAAAATAAATGATGTCCCGGCACCAAAAAACCGACTGATAATCGAAGCTCTTGCCTGTGACGGCGGATGTATAAACGGTCCGTGTTCCAACAAAGACCAGTCACCGCTGGAAAAAAAGATTCTCATTCTAAACAGATCTGCGAACAAGAGTGATGCCGGGTCTGTAAAAGCCGATATAAATATAAAAAGAACATCGGTAATAACAGAAAAGAAAGATTATCCCGAAAATGATATCGAGAGTATTCTGAAGACAATCGGCAAACAAACCAAACAGGACGAGCTGAACTGCGGCGGATGCGGATACGACTCCTGCCGGGAGTTTGCCGGATATGTGTTAGCTGGGATCGCCGAAAAAGAGATGTGCGTTACTCACAACCGCCGGCTCGCTCAAAAAAAGGCAAACGCCCTCATCAGAACTATCCCGTCAGGACTTGTTATCACAAATGAAAATCTGAAGATTATCGAGTGCAACAGAAATTTTGTGACGATGTTTATGGAGGATGACAAAGATATCTTCGATATAAAACCGGGACTTGAAGGTGCTTTACTCGAGAAAACCATTCCCAAAGGTATACTGAGTTACTTTGAAGAGATACTTTTATCCGGTACAGAGACTCTTGAACATAACATAAAAACCGGTAAGAAATTTATCCACCTTACCCTATTCACCATAGAGAAGAACCGCATAGTCGGAGGTGTTTTTCAGGATGTTACCTCCCCCATGGTGCAAAAAAGAAATATAATCGAAAAAGCGCAGAATGTCATTCATAAAAACTTGAAGACTGTGCAGACCATCGCCAACCTGCTCGGCGAGAACGCTGCCGACACCGAAGTAATTCTTAACTCGATAATCGAATCTTTTGACGTTAATGATATAAGTTAGAGGAAAAAATGCTTTTAAATAAATATTTTTTGGAAGTACAATATCATAAAATTTTCAAAAATAAGAATCTCGTTTCGGGAGATGTTTTCACCTCATCAAAAACTGACAGCGGTAAGGTGGTGAGTGTCCTCTCCGACGGGCTGGGGAGCGGAATAAAAGCCTCCGTTCTGGCAACATTGAGCGCAACCATGGCAACCCAGTTCATAAAAAATAATATCGATATAAAGAAATCGGCAAGGATTATAATCGACACTCTGCCGGTCTGCAACACAAGAAAGATCGGATATTCGACATTTACAGTTTCTGAGATCGACAACTCCGGGAACGTCCGCGTCATAGAGTACGACAATCCGCTATTCCTGCTGTGGAGCGGCAGCGAGTTTAATGAGATAACTTCCGAACAAATCTTTATAGGCAAAACAGATTACAAGGACGACATAATCAATTATTACCAGTTTCATCTCAATCCCGGAGACCGTATGATATTCGTTTCTGACGGCGTTACCCAGTCCGGCATGGGAATGGCAGAGACTCCGCTCGGATGGGGACGGGATGCTCTAAAAAAATTTGTTACGCAGCTGTTTAATGACGATCCGAACATATCGGCACGCGACCTCTCCAAGAAGATCACTGCGAGAGCTCTCCAAAACGACAGACACTGCGCAAAAGACGACATAACCTGCGGAGTTATCTACTGCCGCAATCCAAGAGAGCTCCTCATCGTCACCGGTCCGCCGGTCAATCATGACAATGATAAGGCTCTATCGGGAATGGTGAGTGCATTCTCCGGCAGGAAAATAATCTGCGGAGGAACAACGGCAAAGATCATATCGAGGGAACTCGATATCCCCGTTGAGATCGATCTGCACGGGTTTAAAGGGGATATCACGCCCGAAGCTAAGATGAATGGTATAGACATGGTTACCGAGGGAATACTCACATTATGCCGAACAGCCTCCCTTCTTGAAAACTGGGAAAGTGCGAAAGAGGAGGATAATGCAGCCTACAGGATGGTGGAAATAATACTGAACACGGACATAATAAAGTTTGTTGTCGGTACCAGGATAAACGAGGTTCATCAGGATCCCACAATGCCGGTTGATATAGAGATCAGGCGGAGCATTATCAGGAAAATCATGAATACATTAGAAAATAAATATCTTAAAAAAACAGAACTAACTTTTATTTAGACAGGAGGATCTATGCAAAAAAAAATCAATCTCACTATCTGTACCGGTACGGCCTGTTATGTTATGGGTGGAGCGGAACTCCTAAGTATAGGGGACAAACTCGACAATGTTATGAATGAGTATGTCTGTGTAACCGGTTCTCCCTGTCTCGACTGCTGCCGCGACGGCAAATCCGGTAAACCACCATTCGTCGAAATCGACGGTAAAATCATGCCGGAGGCAACAACCGGCAAGATTATTGAATACTTAAAAACTCTTCTCCCGAAATAATTTCAGAGCAGAAGATACTAAAGACTTTTATAGAGGTACAAAATGTTTATCAATAATAAAACAACCTTTCTTCGCAGAGAGATAATGACCGGCGTGGCAAAGGTATTTTTCAGCGGAGATCTCAATGAGTTGAACAGACTCCCGATCCTTGTTATCCCGAGGTCATCAACACCC
>JBFZEO010000299.1:0-6505 GCA_041306845.1 Spirochaetota bacterium | reverse complement strand
CGGTTTTCAAGGTTTTTTCTTCTTTAATACCATTCAATAAATGAGCCTCAAAAAGGGATAAAATCGTATAAATCTATCGAATAAATAAAAGATTGAAAAAAAATCAAAAAATGAGTAGATTGAGAATAGAAAATTACAGATAAAAAGGAATAAAAAAATGTCAAAATACATTAATCCTTATACAGATTTCGGATTTAAAAAACTATTCGGAACAGAAGCAAATAAAGATTTATTAATAGATTTTCTTAATGAACTCGTTGATAAAAAACACAAAATAAAAGACTTATCATTTAAAAATAATGAAAATTTCGGAGAACTTTCTGAAGACAGAAAAGCAATCTTTGACATTTACTGCGAAACTATCAGCGGTGAAAAAATTATTATTGAAATGCAAAAAGCAAAAATAAATTACTTTAAAGATAGAGCAGTATTTTACACAACATTTCCCATAAAAGAACAGGCAGAAAAAGGCGAATGGGATTTTAAATTAAAGCCGGTTTATTGTATTGCGATTCTTGATTTCGAGTTCGATAAGGATTTGAAAAATAAAGATTATAAAAATATTGTGACTTTAAAGAATCAGTATTGCGAAGAGTTCTATGATAAATTGAAATACATTTTTATTGAAATGCCGCGATTTAAGAAAAATGAAAACGAACTTGAAAATCACTTTGAAAAATGGCTTTTCTTTCTAAAAAACTTGATAGACTTTGAAGACGTACCAGGTGTACTAAAAGAAGCAGTTTTTGAAAAAGGTTTTAAAGTTGCAGAAATTGCAGCATTAAATAAAGAACAGCATGAAGCGTATGAAAAGAGTTTACTGCAATACTGGGATATAAAAAGTGCTGTTGATACTGCATTTGATGATGGTAAAAATGAAGGAAAGATTGAAGGAAAAACAGAACGCGAGGAAGAAATTGTAAAAGAAATGATTTCAGAAGGTTTTGATTTAGAAACAATCAGTCGTTTAACAAAGCTATCAATTGATAAAATTAAAAAAATAACAGAAAGATAAACGCTTCTAATCAATAGATAAGAACTACTAATAAATGGATAATAAATTCGGAGTTGGTTGTCTTTATTTTTATTGCTAACAATGTTCTTGATAACAACCGATTGAACCCGACACAGGTTTTCTGTCAAACTTTTTGCATTCGCAGAAAAATACGCCAAATTGACGTATCATGGGTTTATCGGGAGTTAGCAGGACGGCTTCGGCGCTGGAGGAAATTTGACACATTCAGAAGAATACATAAACGACTCGAGATTTGATTGGTATAATAAAGATTTTCTTGATTTAATGTCTAAACGTTGGGGATTAGAAAATGTTAGTATCGTTGCTGATATTGGCTGTGGTTTGGGACATTGGAACCGACTTCTCTTGGACTATCTTAAAAAGCCGGCAAAAATAATTGCAGTTGATTTTGAAAAAAATGGATTAAAGATTCAGAAAAGATATTAAGTTTTTACAAAAAAAAAGAAATTGAATTAATATTAAAAAATGAATCAGCTGAAAACACCTCCATTCCAGATGGTTTTTGTGATCTTGTAACTTGTCAAACTTTGCTAATTCATGTTCCTTCGATTGAAACAACCCTGAAAGAGTTTTATCGAATAGTTAAACCGAAAGGAAAAGTAATAATTGCAGAACCTAATAATCTTGTAAATTCAGTTTTGATCGATTCTATAGAAGGAGAAAACGACTTAAATTATTTTAAAATTAAAAATGAGTTCGAACTAGGTTATGCTATTGGAAAGAACAGGTTAAATGAAGGTAAAAGTTTTTCTGTTGAATCTATACCCGAGATTTTACATTCATTGGGATTCATTAATATTCAAGTTTTTCTCTCTGACAAAGTTAATTTCGGTTTAGAAAAGGAATTTGAAAATTACTTCGAGGAAATCTACGAAGCGGATTTTATGAAGAGTAAGAAATACCTATCAGCAGCTGGTGCTGATGAAACAGTTCATGAAGCCTATTGGAATAGTTTGAAACAATATTTTGAAAGAAAACAACAAAAGATTAAAACCAATAGCCATTTCGATTGTAAAGGCAGTTTAATGTATTTAATATCTGCTGAAAAAAGCTAACGAAGGTTTCAACTCGATTCGCCGCCCATGTATTTTTGCATATTTGACGCAAAAACATTCTCATTTTTTTTATCCTATGGTCAAAATTTACAATTTGCAGAAATCACTTCCCTCATTCCAAATTTTACCTATTGATATTGCCGGCGCGACAAGTAACAATTAATAATGACGATGATCAAAAACCATCTTCTCCCATTCCCATTTTTACCCGAATATGGACTTGCGCTGTTCACTCCCCATTCTAATTTTACCCCCCTGTCAGCACTGCGCGTCAAGCCCTGGACACAACTTACAGTTGCTGCTCGGGTATGCGCCCTAAAAGTTATGTAAAACTCCCTCTTTCCGCAGGAAAAGAGAGAGTTTGGTAACTTTCGTAAAGACAGCAGCGCTGACACTGAGATCATAAGAGCTGTGCTCTTATAAAACCACTTACGCCTGCCAGCCGGCAATAAAGCAGATATAGGACGCATGGCGAGCAGTAAGCGAAGCTTACGACCAGCCTATAAGAGCGCAGCTCTTATAAAATTCTCAACACAAACACCGATCCGCCCGCTTCATTATCCTCTATCCTGATAGAGCCTCCATGTTTTTCGATAATATCTCTTGCGATTGTAAGTCCGAGTCCCATTCCACCACTTTTAGAAACTCTGAAAAATCTGTCAAAAACACGCGGCTTATCCCCATCATCTATGCCGGCACCACGATCTTTTACTTTTAGAATAGTAAAAGATCCCTCTGAACTCAGACTAAACCCGATATATTTCCCTTGAGATGCGTGCTTTATCACGTTATCGATCAGATTTCTGACAACACGCGACAAACGTTCCCTATCGGCTAACACATTTAAACTCTCCGGCAGATCGGTATCGATAACAAATCCGGCTCTCTCAAGCTGCGGAATGTATTCTATTATTATAGACCTGATAAGTTCGGCAAAATCAAAATTATCCTTTCTCAGAACATAAGTATCATTCCCAAGCCTCGTGAGTTCCATCATCTCCTCAAACAAAGCCGACATATACTCCGCTTTCTTCCTTATTATCTTATAATACTCACGCTGCTCCGCTTCACTCTCATAAACTCCCTCATCAAGAGACACCGAATATCCCAGTATCGAAGTAAGAGGGGTTCTAAAATCGTGTGATATATTTTTTAGAAGTTCCTGTCTGTCCTGATAAAACCGCTTCATCTCCTCATAATTTTCAACAATTTTTGAAGTCATCTCGTCAAAAGTCCTCGATATCACGCCGATCTCATCATTCCCATGATCGCTTATGGGATCCGATTTCTTTTCCAGATCAAAACTGTTTATCTTTCCATACAGATTTTTGAGGCGGTTTATTATTGGAATGGTAAAAATTAGCACAAATATATAAGAGGCCGTGATGACAACAAAAAAAGCAAGGAACACATATAAATATAAAAACGGAAGTTTCTCATTGTTAATTCTTATATAGAAGGGAAATAGATACTCCTTTTTAACAGAAACCTCAACAACGCCCTGTCTCTGAAAATCGTTTACAACACGTTTTCTCACAACAAAATCCATCGGATTAAAATAATTAATGAACCTGAAATTTTTACGCTGCTCCCGGATAAACCGCTCCTCGTCACGGTCAATCTCATTCCTCGCCTCCTTGGGCCTGTGGGGGCGATTTAAATCGGTCGATAAAAAAAAGTCCCTGTTAAAATCGATGTAACTGAGATAAAAAACATCTTTATATTTATTATATTCATCAAATATACTCATGATGCTTTTTTCATCAACATCACTGAGTACCGATATCTTGGAACTAACCTCAGATGCGATTTTATCAAGATCGTATTTAGAGTAACTTTTATCAAAAACAAAAACAAAAATATTTATAACCGCAACGGAAAGCAGCGCCGACAGAACCAGAGAAAAAACGAGAGAAATAGTTATCTTACCCTGAAGTTTCATAATTAATTATCTCCATTTATAGTAAATTTATAACCGACACCCCAGACTGTTCTTATAAAGAAAGGTTTCTCCGGCACCGCTTCTATCTTGTTTCTCAAATGATTTATGTAAACCATCAGAGTATTTTCATCATAATAACCGTCTTCCCAGACGTTCTCATATATCTGACGTTTAGTAAAAACACGCTCCGGATTCTCCGCAAAGAACTTAAAAAGTTTATATTCTCTGACAGACAGGTCTATATTCACACCATCCTTCAGCACTTTGTAAGACTTGGAATCAACAGTAAATCCGCCCAGGTTGATTATATCGTTCTCAATCTTCACATTGCTTTTAACTATTTTATTGCGCCTCAAGTGGGACTTAACACGTGCAACCAATTCAAACGGACTAAACGGCTTTGTCATATAATCATCGGCACCGAGCCCCAGACCGAGCACCTTATCATAATCCTCCTCACGTGCACTCAAGATCATCACATGAACAATATCATTGGAATTTCTCAGCCTTCGCAAAACCTCAAAACCGTCGATCCCGCCCATCATTATATCGAGGATGACCAGATCAAATTCATTCTTCTCAAAGAGAGAGAGTGCTTTCTCACCGGAATCAGCCTCAGTTATCTCCATATTCTCCTTACGGAGATATTTTGCGATAAGATCTCTGATCTCTTTTTCATCATCAACAATCAACACTCTCTCTTTTGACATATTATCTCCCCATTCCTCCGCCCTGCTGACCTCCGGGGCCACCCATTCCGCCGCCTTGGGGTCCACCCTGCCCGCCCGGGCCGCCGTTCATTCCGCGGTCATCTGTATTTACTGGCAGTTCTTTCTTAACTAAAGTTATTATATAAGTTTTTACCTCAAGATACCTCACAAATTGGTCATAACTTACAATTTTCTGCACGGCGGCATCAAGGATTTTGATTATATCATTAATTTGATCTTTCCGGTTATCTCCGCCGCGCTGTCCGCCGCCCATACCCCCATTCAGCTTACCGCCATCCATTCCACCCATATCATCCGGAGGCGGCATCATACCGCCCGACCGTTTCCCGAGTTTCTTCAGAATGGCAACAATCTCATAAACCTTTATCTTCTGAGTGCCATTGAGAGTACATTTATCCGTGATATATAGTGTAGTCGCATCAGATATCGAGTCTGACTTATATCTGATATATCCGGCAAACTGTTTTTCATTGAGAATGGTACTTGCTCTCTGCAATATAAGATCGAGCCGCTGCAATCTGTTATCCATAATTTCAGCTGCATTATTAAAGTCCGGAGTCAAAGAGATAAGCTCTTTCATAAACAAAGACTCATCGGTTATAATCAGTCTCATCTCTTTCTGCTGATTCTCTGTAAGCGACAGATCTGAGGTTAATTTATCGAGTTTTGACTTATTAAAATCGATCTTTTCCGCATAACTTGATAAAGCTGTCAGCAATATCAATAAAACAATAATTCTTTTCATAATATCATCTCCATAATTTATTCGTATCTCAAAGCATCTATAGGATTTAACATCGACGCTTTTCTTGCCGGATAGTAGCCGAAGAACACGCCGACCCCGCCGGAAAATAGCACAGCTATAAGGACAACATTAACATTTACCACAAGTATCATGCTGGTAAACGTGTTTACAATGACTGCGATAACAGCTGCAATCGCAATCCCGGCCAGTCCGCCGGAGAGACTTAGTACCAGAGCCTCTATGAGAAACTGGAGTAAAATATCTTTACCCCTCGCACCGACAGCCAGCCTTGTCCCGATCTCCCGCGTCCGTTCCGTGACAGAGACAAGCATTATATTCATAATCCCTATTCCACCCACAAGCAGCGAAACTCCGGCAATAGAACCGAGCAGCAGCGTCATCATGCCGGTAACCGAAGAGGCCTTTTCTACAATCTCCGACTGACTCCCTATGTTAAAATCATCGGCGGCACTATCTTTCAGATTGTGCGCCTTTCTCAACACTGACTTAATCCCCGCCTGAACCTCCTCGATAATATCCTTGCTCGAAGTACTTATGTAGATTGACCGGATAAACTTTGATCCTGAGAGTTTGTGCATCATTGTGGAATACGGGATTAGTATCAAGTCATCCTGATCCATTCCGTTACCGCTTGAGCCCTTGCTTGTGAGAACTCCTGCTACTTTGAATGGAATTTTACCAATCCTTATGCTTTGTCCGACAGCATCTCCATCGGGGAACAGATTATCTACGATGGTTTTACCTATAACTGCAACATTTTTACTGGATTTGACATCTTTGTCTGTAAAAAACTCCCCTGACGAAAGAGTGTACGCTTTGATAGACTGGTAATCATCAGACACTCCGTTAACTGTGGTCTTCCAGTTCATCCCATTTGCAATCGCCTGCGAGCTGCTTGTTATATAGGGTGACGCATATTCGATGCCGGCAACCCCATTCTTCAATTTATCAACATCAGATACGGTAAGTTTATTC